>CAIXAQ010000770.1 GCA_903917425.1 uncultured Bacteroidales bacterium | reverse complement strand
TTTCTTTATCACTATTATAGCTATTATTGCCTGATTTTCAGCACAATTTCTATCTTCCGGGATTTAATCCGGGTGTAAAGATGATATGATGTTACTGCCAAAGTTATTATACCACAAAATTCCCTGAAGAGGACTTCCCTCAAGTATAAGTGCATGCAATTTCAGATAACTCTTCCTGGGGTCTGGGGTAAAAAATCAAACAATATAAAGGATACATTAATTACTGAATCAAATTTTCTAAGACGTCACTAAAACAGAGTATCATGATGTCTGCTTTTATTCAAAAAGGTTGATGATAATGAAATAAAAACGATTACTTTTATTCAGATTAAAAACGGATTCATCTGGGATTTTTACTGAGTCCTAAGTTTCTGGAAATCAGTATATCATAATGAAAACTCTTCCTGTGCTTAACAATTATTTAATATTGGAGTAATTGGCAGGTAATACATGAACAGTTACTTTACATAAATTTAACATAGACAATAATGCTTTAGGTCATGAAGAAAACAATCTTAATACTCTTTGTTTTACTAACTGCAAATCAGATATTTGCCCAGAAATTTAAAATCAAAGGCAGTGATACTGAGCTTCCTCTCACGCAAAATGAAGCGGAAGAATACATGAAGCGAAACAAGAATGCAAATCTGATGGTAACCGGTGGAGGCTCAGGAGTTGGCTTGTCGGCTCTTCTGAATGGCACTACCGATATTGCCCAGGCTTCACGCAGCCTGAGGATGGATGAAAAACTAAAGCTTAAAAACGAAGGGAAAGAATACAAAGAAGTTATAATAGCTTATGATGCAATCGCTGTAATTGTTCATCCTTCGAACAAGGTTGGCCAGCTTACCCGCGAACAACTCGAAGATATTTATACGGGAAAAATCACAAACTGGAAAGATGTGGGCGGCGAAAATCTGAAAATTATAGCTTACTCACGCGAAACGAGTTCCGGCACTTTCGAATTCTTTAAAGAGCATATTCTGAACAAGAAAAATTTTGCACCTACTACCCTGCTTATGCCGGCAACCGGTGCCATTGTACAGAGTGTAAGCCAAACCAAAGGCGCAATTGGCTACATTGGATTAGGATATCTCGAAAAAACAGTGAAAGCAATACAAGTTTCGAATGATAAAGGAGTTACTTTCGTAGCTCCGTCGGTTGCTTCAGCTAAAAACAAATCTTACCCGATAAGCCGACCGCTTTATTATTATTATCTCTCCTCTATCGAGAGCACCGTAAGTCCCTTTATAAAATTCGTACTTTCTACTACAGGGCAACAAATTGTTCTGAAAACAGGCTATGTACCTATTAAATAACCGGAAGATTTAATCTTTGCTGACAAAAGTCAACACCCAAATAAATATTGAGGTGTTGTTAATCCCAATGACTAAAGCCAGAAGAATATACGAGAAGATTGTGACCGGCATACTGTTTTCAAGCAGTACTATCACCAGTTTTACGGTTATACTTATTGTTGTTTTCCTTTTCAGGGAAGGGATAGGACTTTTCAACAGCACACCTACCGAAAAAAATTACGTTATTGCCGTTAGCCGCCAAAACACAATACCTATTATTACTTCCAATGAATTAGCCGATATTTTCAACCAGGATATTACAAACTGGAAACAGCTCGGAGGCAGCAATGATAGTATAATCCGTTTAACGCTTAACGATCTGTCCGGGATTTTTACAGAAGAAGAACTTGGCCCCAATCTCGAATATTTTCCTCAAAAATTAAATGAATATGTTAAAACTACTCCCGGCATAATTTTATATCTCTCAAAAGAATATATTCCGAAAAATTTCGCAGGCAGGATTATTCCTGTAAAAAAAATCACGCTGCTGGATTTTACTTTCGGAAAGCACTGGTACCCGACTTCAGCACCAATACCACAGTTCGGAATCTGGCCAATGATAGTCGGCACTTTAATGGTAACGTTTGGAGCTATTTTGTTTGCGCTTCCTTTTGGGATGGCAACTGCTATATTTATGTCGGAGATTGCTGGCAGCCGATTGCGCAATATAATGAAACCTGTTGTTGAACTGCTTGCAGGAATTCCGTCTGTTGTTTACGGGTTCTTTGGACTTGTAGTGCTGGTGCCGCTTATACAACGACTTTTCGGGCTTGATGTGGGTGAAACTGTACTGGCGGGAAGCATTGTATTGGGAATCATGGCTTTACCAACTATGGTCACTGTAGCCGAAGATGCCCTTCATGCAACACCGAAGTCACTCAGGGAAGCCAGTCTGGCATTGGGCGCTTCTGAATTACAGACTTTGGTAAGGGTAGTTATACCCTACGCCAAATCTGGTATTTCGACGGCTGTAATACTGGGAACCGGGCGTGCCATAGGTGAAACTATGGCGGTATTGATGGTAACAGGCAACTCAACACATGTTAATTACTCATTTCTGCAACCTACGCGTACCATTCCCGCCACTATAGCAGCTGAGCTTGGCGATACTTCTTTTGGGGGAGTACATTATAACGCATTGTTTGCATTGGCAATCGTTCTTTTCCTCTTCACCATTATAATTAACCTTTCAGTAGAGGTTATCAAAAACAGGAACAAAGGATTTAATCAGCCAAGATAATATCCGGGCAACATACATTCTGAATTCTCATACTTAACAAAAAGCCTTTTTACAACAGATAATATTAATCACGAATAGCATAACAACTTAATTCCCAATACCCTCAATAAAATTGGACACAAAACAACTCAAACAAAAAACAGTCTTTACCATCTTTGGAATGATGAGTTTCGTAGTTGTGGCAATATTGGTTATTATATTGGGATTTATTGCAGTAAGGGGTATAGGAGTGATAAGTTGGGAGTTTTTAACTACCGCCCCAAAAGAAGGCATGACAAAAGGCGGAATTTTTCCGGCGATTCTTGGAACAGGATGCCTGGTAATCGGAAGTATGGTATTTGCTTTCCCTGTTGGAATACTTTCAGGAATATATATACATGAATACCTGATGGAAAATTGGTGGAAGAAATTTTTACGTATGATGACCAATAACCTGGCTGGCATCCCATCCATTGTTTTCGGATTGTTTGGAATGGCACTTTTTGTAAATTATCTTAAATTTGGCGATTCGATTCTTGCCGGATCATTAACGCTTGGCATACTCACACTTCCGGTTGTGATCAGATTAACGGAAGAAGCTTTAAAGTCAGTTCCTGATGGCCTTCGCCTCGGAAGCTACGCATTAGGAGCCAGCAAGATACAAACAATTCAAAAAGTAGTTCTGCCTGTTGCTTTCCCAAATATACTCACTGGGCTGATTCTTTCAATAGGCAGAGTTTCCGGAGAAACTGCGCCAATTTTGTTCACAGTAGCGGCTTACTTTCTGCCGCGACTGCCTGAAAGCATCAGTGACCAGGTGATGGCTTTGCCTTATCATTTATATGTTTTGGCAACAAGCGGCACCAATATGGAGGAAACCCGGCCGATGGCTTATGGTACAGCATTGGTTCTTGTTTCAATTGTCCTCATCATCAATTTATCTGCCAGTTTGTTACGCCGTCAAATACAAAAAAAGACTAAAATGCATTAAGCGAAAAGATCTCATATTTTAAATTCAAATAAAAACACTGAATTTCTCACTTCGCTTTTGATCTTAAAAACCATACTACAAAATCATAACTACTGATTCTATCACACTGATAATGACGCACGCAGAAGTAAATAATGTAAATGTTTGGTATGACACTATTCATGCTTTGAAGGATGTTAGCCTGAAATTTGAGCGAAATACGGTTACAGCATTGATTGGCCCGTCAGGTTGCGGGAAGTCTACTTTTCTCAGGCTGTTTAACCGCATGAATGATCTTATTCCTTCATTTCGCATGAATGGCACAGTAATGGTAAACAATCAGGATGTTTATTCAAAAGAAATTCGTATTGATGAAATCCGGAAAAATGTCGGGATGGTTTTTCAAAAACCAAATCCGTTTCCAAAGTCTATCTTCGAAAATGTTGCTTACGGCCTCAGGGTAAATGGGATTAACAACAAAACAATTGTTGAAGATACAGTTGAACGATCGCTCAGGCAAGCGGCTCTTTGGGATGAGGTTAAAGATTTATTGAAAAAATCGGCCCTCGAACTATCAGGTGGGCAGCAGCAACGCCTTTGTATAGCCAGGGCACTGGCCGTTGAGCCAAAACTTATCCTGATGGATGAACCTGCATCATCTCTCGATCCCATTTCAACTGCACGTATTGAGGAGCTTATATTTGAATTAAAAAAAACTTACACCATTATACTTGTTACACACAACTTGCAGCAGGCAGGCCGAATCAGCGATTTAACTGCTTTTTTTTACCTGGGCGAATTGATTGAATACAACCTGACAAAGAAAATATTTCTAAATCCTGATAATACTCAGACTCAAAATTACATAACCGGAAGATTTGGCTGAGAGAATGGATGTTGCATGTTTTATTTCGAATGTTAAACTTATCGCACTTACTCAGCACCGCTCACCAGTTTCTCAAAAAAAAACCAATCTCGAACCCCAAACACATAAAAAATGACTGTTATTGAAAATAACATAAAGATACTAAAAAATGATCTGTTGCAGATGTGGGCTCTGGTAATTAACCAGATGGAGAAAGCCAGACTTGCACTTATCAATGGGGACATTAATCTTGCCCGCGAAGTTTGGGTAAACGAAAAAAGAGTTGATGCATTTGAGTTAAAGATAGATATGGATAGTGAAAATGTTCTGTTGCTGAACAACCCGGTAGCAATCGATCTGCGGTTTGTTTTATCGGTGCTCAAAATAAACTACAACATTGAGCGTATTGGCGATTATGCCAACGCCATTGCAAAAGTTGCTGAATATGCTTCTGGCCCCATGCCCGAAAGCATTTTGCAATCGACTCATTTACCGGAAATGTTTTTTACAGCGCAAACTATGCTTCAGGAATCCTACTATGCATTCGAAAAATCAGATCGTAACCACTTAAACATACTTTTTGGCATGGATGAAAAACTTGATAAGCCAAACAGGAACGCCAACAGAACCATCTGCAATCTGATCACGGAAAATCCGGAGAATACGATGTTGCTCCTCGATGCGCTTTCTATTATGCGCAAACTTGAGCGGACTGGTGATCATATACTGAATATAGCTGAAGAACTTATCTTTTATTTTGATGCCAACGTAGTTAAACATAGCAAGTTGCAAAATGATAATTTGAAAATCTGATTCAATTTCCTGATGAAGAAATCATAAGATACACCCTCTGCTCCAAACTAAAACATTTCCAAAACCCATTAATTAATAATCAACAATCTCACAGCAATGGATAAATCAAAATACACTATACTTCTTGTCGACGACGAGGAAGATATTCTCGACTTTGTTGGTTACAACCTCCGCAAAGAGGGCTTTAATGTAATTACCTCATTGAATGGGCGTGATGCACTTAAACTAGCCAAAACAGAAATTCCTCACCTGATATTGCTCGACCTGATGATGCCCGAAATGGACGGGATCGAAACCTGCCATGAACTAAAGCGATTTCCCGAACTAAAGGATACAATCATTGTATTCTTCACAGCACGTAGCGAGGATTTCACCCAAATTCTGGGTTTAGATGCAGGTGCCGACGACTATATCACCAAACCCATCAAACCATCTGTTCTGATCAGTAAAGTTAACTCACTTTTACGGAGAGTACCCATTTTGGAAGAGGAATCAACGGTTTTTCAGGCTGGTGATATAACCATCGACAGGGAGAAATATATGATAACGATTGAAGGTAAAGAAATTCAACTTGCCCGCAAGGAATTCGAACTCCTGAGTATTCTTGCATCTAAACCCGGAAAAGTGTTTTCGCGTGAAGATATTTTAATGCGCGTTTGGGACGATGATGTTATTGTAGGAGAGCGGACCATCGATGTTCATATCCGTAAAATCCGCGAAAAAACCGGCACCGACCATATTAAGACAATCAAAGGGGTTGGGTATAAGTTTGATCCAAGATAATTTGAAAATTTGAAAATGTGGTAATTTGAAAATGTGATAATGCGATAATGCGAT
>CAIXAQ010000769.1 GCA_903917425.1 uncultured Bacteroidales bacterium | reverse complement strand
CGTTTCCGGTCTTCTGTCGCGGTAAAATTGCCATACAGAGCGTACTTCATCAATCAGGTCGAGGTCAAATTCAGCAACCAGAAGTTCGTCGTTGTCTTCCGATGCCTGTGAAAATATTTGTCCGCGGGGATCCACAAAATACGAGGAACCATAAAACTTACCGATATTCCATGGCTTTTCGACACCAACCCTGTTGATACAACCCATAAAGTATCCGTTTGCGGCGGCATGAGCCGGTTGTTCCAGTTTCCATAAATACTGCGAAAGGCCGGCAACGGTAGCCGATGGATTATAGACGATTTCGGCACCATTTAGTCCCAGTTCCCTGGCACCTTCAGGGAAATGGCGGTCGTAGCAGATATAAACTCCCACTTTTGCGTATTTGGTCTGAAATACCGGATAACCCAGGTTGCCGGGTTTGAAGAAATATTTTTCGTAAAAACCAGGAGCCACGTGAGGAATATGGTTTTTCCTGTATTTTCCCAGGATGGTTCCGTCGGCATCGATTACCACAGCCGTATTATACAATACTCCCGGCATTTCCTGTTCGTATATCGGAACGATTATTACCATATTGTATTTTTTTGCCAGCCCCTGCATGAGTTCCGTTGTTTTTCCGGGAATGGGTTCGGCGGCTTTATACCATTCATTACTCTGACCGGGGCAAAAATAAGGGCCATTGAAGATTTCCTGTAAGCAAAGAATTTGCACACCTTGTTTGCCCGCTTTCTCGATGAAAGGAATATGCTTTTGAATCATTGCTTCCTTTATTTCGGCAATGCTGCCTTCGCCTTCCGATATCGGAACGGACATCTGGATCAAACCTGATTTAATTTTTCGTGCCATAGTTTTTGGTCTTATTTGATTGTATAAATTTGATTTTTTCTGGTTACTGATGGCTGGCTGCTGGTGGCTGGTTACTGGAGGCCTGTTTTTGACTATTGCGTTCAATTGCCTGAATGAAAAGATTTAGCTTTTTACCTAAAATTTCAAGTTGAGCATGCAAAACATCATATAATGTCTTGTCTTTTAACGATCCTGTTTCAAACAATGTTTCTAAATGATCAATTGTTTCATCATTTGATGCTATTGAAAAAGTGAGGAAGCGGATGTATTCCATCACATATCGCCTCCTGCCATATCCTTCAACAATGTTAGACCTGATTGATTTGGCAGATCTTCTTATCTGACTTCCTTCTTCATACATTTCGAATTTAGGAAGTTCTGTCAAAGTCATTTTATGAATAGCAATACTTACTTCTTTTGACCTTACCCAAATCTCAAGATTCTTATAACTCATTTAAATCTGTTTTACAATAAACCAGCAACCAGAATCCAGTGACTAGTTTTACAGAACGTCTGTCAACTTTGATCTTTTTACAAACTCACCATACCCTTTTTTAATCCTTACATCGCCGTTTTCGATCGCAACTTGCCCGCGAAGAATGACCGTTTCGGCCTTCCCTGTAACTTCGTGGCCTTCGTAAGCCGAATAATCGCAACGATGGTGATGCGTGGATGCAGAAAGAATATGTTTTTTCGCGCTATCGAAAATTACGATATCCGCGTCGGAACCTACGGCGATAGTTCCTTTTTTAGGGAACATCCCAAATATTTTGGCAGAAGCCGTCGAAGTGATATCAACCATTTTATTCAGGCTGATTTTGCCTGTCTTCACGCCTTCGGAATAAATTAATTCAACGCGGTGCTCAATTCCCGGCGCGCCGTTCGGGATTTTGGTAAAGTCGTTTTCGCCTTTACGCTTATCGTCCCACATGAAAGGGCAATGGTCGGTTGCAAGCGTTTGAATAACTCCCTGGTTGATAGCAGCCCAGAGTGCTGCCTGGTCTTTTTTCTCGCGGATAGGCGGACTCATGACCCATTTCGCACTTTCGAAACCCCGATCGTAAACCGAACAATCGAGAACCAGGTATTGAATACACGTTTCTACAAAAACCTTCTGGTTTCGTTTCTGTGCATCCCTCACCTTATTAAGGCCTCCTTCGCTGGTCATGTGAACAATGCAGGAATTTGACCCGGTTTGATAAGCCATATCAATAAACCGACCAGTGGCTTCCGATTCTGTTATTTCGGGCTGGGATAAATAATGATACAGGGGCGAAAGGTTGCCGGCTGCTTTGTTTTTGGAAACCAGGTAGTCAATGATATCGCCATTTGTAGCGTGGGTAGTAACGATCCCGCCGTGTTTTTTAACTTCATTCATCAGGCCAACCATTTGCCGGTCGTCGATCATCAAAGATCCCTTGTAGGCCATAAAAGTTTTAAAGGAACTAATCCCTTCTTTCTCAACCAGGTCTATTATTTCGAGCTGAGTTTTGGGATTAAAATCGGTGACAGCCATGTGAAAAGCATAATCGCTGAAAACATTTCCTGTTGCCCGTCCCTGCCATTCGCGCAAAGCATCATATAACGACTTTCCCTGCGACTGGATCACAAAATCAATTACCGTTGTGGTTCCCCCGTGAAGGGCAGCCAGGGTGCCGGTTTCGTAGTTGTCGCTCGAAAAAGCGCCCATAAAAGGCATTTCGAGGTGAACATGCGGGTCAATTCCTCCCGGGATAACCAGTTTCCCGGAAGCATCAATGGTGGTATCGGCTGCCATGGATAAATTTTTACCAATCACCGAAATTGTTTCTCCTTCGATGAAAATGTCAGCCGTATAATCATCTGTAGCAGTTATGATTCTGCCATTTTTTACAAGTATCGACATAGGGAAGAATTTGAGAATTTGAGGATTTGAGGATTTGAGAATTTGAAAATTTTGTCACTAGTATTATTTCAATCTAAGCATCAGTAAGTTGCAGATTTACTTATAATATTCGTCCGCAATTTCGATTGCTTTTTCAATGATATCGAGTCCTTCATCAATCTGGCTTTTGGTTATGATCAACGGAGGTGCAACAAATATCCAGTTCCAGCGAACAAAGGTGAACAGGCCCAATTCACGCAGTTTGGCCGCCATCCTGTTGGTAGGTTCCATGTCCTTTGCGGCAGCATTGAAAGGGGTAAGCGGTTCCTTGGTTTCCCGGTTTTTAACCAGCTCTATCACGCCAAGCAGTCCTGTATTCCGGAAATCGCCTATGGAAGGATGTTTTTCGGCCAGTTTTTTTACTTTTTCTTCCATGTATTTGCCCATGAGAGCCGCATTTTCAATCAGGTTCTCTTCCTCGTAAACACTGATGCAGGCCAAAGCCGTTGCACAACCCAGCGCATGGGCCGAATAGGTTAAGCCCAACGGAAGTGGTACATCATTGAAATGGGCTGCAATTTCTTCTTTTACGATGATCCCGCCAAGAGGGGCATAGCCCGAAGTTAATCCTTTGGCAACACACATAATATCAGGTGTTACATCATGGTGGTCGATTCCGAACCATTTTCCGGTACGGCCAAAACCACTCATTACTTCGTCGTCAATTAACAGAATTCCGTAACGATCGGCGATATCCTTGACTCTTTTCCAGTAAAACGGCGGGTATTTTATGCAGCCCGAGGTTCCTGATTCGCCTTCGATAAGAATGGCAGCAATACTTCCCGGATTTTCGAACTGTATGATCCTTTCAAGGTTAGCCGCTGCTCTTTCGCCACATTCCTCGATAGAACCGCTTTTCCAGGGGCAACGGTAGAAGTATGGGTTTTCGACATGAACGATATTCGGGACTCCCTGGTCGTCGAAAAGAAATTTCCGCGGGTCGCCGCCAACCGAAACGGCTCCATAGGTAGCGCCATGATACGAGCGGTAATGCGAAATAATTTTATGTCTGCCGGTGTATAAACGTGCCAGTTTTACAGCATTTTCGATAGCCTCGGAACCGCCAAGTGTAAATAGAGTTTTCTTTAAACTTCCGGGGGTTATTTCGGCAAGTTTCTTGCCGAGTTCGCCGCGAACATTGGTTGCCATGGAACAGGTAACAAAAGTAAGTTCCCCGGCTTGCTTTTTGAGCGCTTCAATAACTTTCGGATGCTGGTGCCCAATATTGGCGTTCATCAATTGCGATGAAAAATCGATGTATTTTTTCCCGTCATAATCATAGAAGTAAACACCTTTCGCCGATTTAACTGCAATCGGGTTTAATCCAGCCTGTTTCGACCATGAAAAAAATGTATAATCCAGGCTGTTTTTTACAATTTGCTCTCTTTCAGTCATTTTGCGTAATTTAAAATCTTAAACATAAAAAACCATTTTCCATTATCCATTGTCAACTGTCCATTGCCAACTGTCCATTGTCCATTGTCAACTGTCCATTGAATTAGCTCATCCAATCCGTAATCTCCTGTTTTGCCCATTTGGATGTTACCTTTTTCAGCTGCGACCATAATCCAAGTGAGCTTTTCCCGGTGATATCGCCAACCCCGAATTTCGAAGCATTCCAGCCACCGAAAGAAAAGGGTTCGCGTGGAACGGGAACGCCGATGTTTATCCCAATCATTCCGGCGCTTGCATTTTGTGCGACCATTTTTGCGATGGCTCCGTTCTGTGTAAAGGCTGAAGCCGCGTTTCCAAAGGGGCTTTCGTGCTGCATCGAGATGGCTTCCTCCACGCTTTGAGCGGAAATAATTTCGAAAACAGGACCGAAAACTTCACTTGAAGGCATTTTAACACCCGAATTCCGCCAGTCGATAATAGTAGGCCCTAAATAATATCCATTTGCATCGGCAGTTGAATCATTTGAAAATTTACGTCCATCCACCAGCAATTCCGCTCCTTGTTTTTCTGCCTCATTTATATAAGTAACGAGGTTTTCCCTTGACTGACGCGAAATAATCGGCGGCATTTTAGTGCCGGGAATAAATTTTGAGACTTCCTGGCAAAGCTTTTCTATAATCGGATTCACATTTCCAACCGCTATCATCACCGAAGCAGCCATGCAGCGTTGTCCGGCTGAACCGCACATGGACGCGGCGATGTCAGAAGCCGAAAGTTCCAGGTTGGCGTCGGGCAGGACGATGAGGTGGTTTTTGGCACCGCCTAAAGCCAGGCAACGTTTCAGATTGGAAGTAGCGCGACGATACACAATCTGAGCTACCGGTGTGGAGCCTACAAAAGAAACAGCTTTAATATCCGGATGATCGCAAATGGCTTCGACCACTTCTTTTGCCCCGTTTACGATATTGAAAACACCATCGGGCAGACCTGCCTGCTTCAGCATTTCGGCCATTTTTGTGGTGGTGATTGGGGTAAGTTCCGAAGGTTTTACAACGATACAATTTCCTAGAGCAATAGCATTCGGAACCGTCCAATGCGGAACCATATGCGGGAAATTGAACGGATTGATACAGGCAACAACCCCAAGGGGCGCAAATTCGGTGCGGCATTCCACACCTACGCTCACTTCGAGCACTTCGCCTACGGCAATTTGGGGGATTGAACAGGCAAACTCGGTAAGTTCGATACTCTTGCGGACTTCGGCTATGGCTTCGTCCATAGTTTTACCATTTTCGTCGTGGATAATGGCAGCCAGCATTTCAACATTCTGTTCAATAATTTGCCGGTACGAGTATAAAATCTGCGATCGCATTTTTGATGTCGTTCCCGACCAGGCGGGAAAGGCATTTTTTGCAGCTTGCACCGCGCTGTCCACGTCTTTGTAAGTTGACAATGGAACGGTCGATATTATTGTGCCTGTTAACGGGCTGTCAACATCCATGCGTTTATTGTTGCAGGTAACAAACTCGCCGCTGATATAATTTTTAACTTCCTGGTATTTCATGTAGGATATGTTTTTGTATTTATTTAGGCTTTTAGGGGGTTAGGCTATTAGGCTGTTAGGCTGTTAGGGGGTAAAAGGATGCATTTGAAGTTTGTAAAAGCACTATTGAAAAAGCAATGAGTTGAGTTAGCTGAAGATGTTGAAAATTTAAACTCAGAGACCCGCAGAGTTTTACCGCAGAGAACCACAAAGAAGAAAATAGACATTGCTTTGTGTTAAAAAATTTAAAGTATCAATATCCATAATCAAAAAGTGCTGAATGTATTCGTAAAATTACATTTTTTTATTAATATCAAAATAATATTTTTATGATGGTTAATTTCTGAGGATTCATACAGTATTGCCCAGCTCAAGCAATCATGGCAGTGTCAAAAATATCAGACAAGCGTATCTGAAAAAGAGCACATAACCTGGCAAAACCATAATTTGGACGGCATGTTTCAGAGAGGAGGGTACAAGAAGATATATTCAGTCGGGTTTTTATGTAAATTTGCATAAAATATAGGCTATGAAAACAATTAGTGTGTCAATTTCCGATTTGGAATACAACCAATTTGGAATTAAAAATGATAAGTTGTCTTTTACAGAATTTGTTGATCTTGTGAATAAAGAGATTTCGAAACAAGCCCTTGCCAAAAGTATTCAATTGGCGGAAAGGTATCAGCTTTCGAAAATGACTATGGATGAAATTTCACTTGAAGTTAAAGCAGTGAGAAATGCAAAAGGTAATCATTGATACGAACGTGCTGGTTTCAGCATTGATTCAGCAGAGTTATCCGAATTTTATCCTCAATTATTGTGTGTTCGAAAATCTTGTTGAAGTATGTATATCCGATGCTTTGTTCGAAGAATACCTGGAGGTGATAAACAGGCCAAAATTTATCAGATATCCTGATTTTCTTAAAAAGGCAGAATTTGTATTATCGCAGATTGAGAGTTTAGGCACTAAATATTCACCAACAGAGAGATTCGAAATCATTGATGATATAAACGATAACAGATTGCTTGAATTAGCGTCCGAGTCGAAAGCAGATTTTATCATCACTGGCAATACCAATGATTTTACAATGAATCATTTCAAGGGCACAAGAGTTGTTAGCCCTAAAGAATATTGGGAGAATTTTAGGATTTCATGAACCTGAAACAATACAGTTGGTGCATTCTGCTGGATCAAAATATGGTTGCAATCATCACTTTACTATCAATAATATAATTCTTTATGATAAAGCCTGTTATTAACAAAAACTAATTTCAATTGCATTGGCCCACCCAAAAAGAATGGAGGGGGCACTTTATTTTCTTTTAAAAAATATGCATATTCTTCTTTATCCAGATATTGAGCTGCTTGCTTTACGCTACAACTATCGCAAAAACTGCTACTTCTAAAGTTCGAGAAAACGTAGGTATTCAAGTATTTTGCTTTAAAATAAACACTATCATGCATAAATGTTGAAATGCTACTATGAGCATATACAATAAATTCAATAGTATCGCTTTTAATTTTCTTTTTAAAGCTTAGTGCGTAATTGTGCCTGGAATCTATTGATAGTAGCATATACTCATAAACGTATTTTTTAACTTGGTTATTTATTGCTTCATTTTCATCAAACACAGTTTCTCTTTTACAGCCAAAGGCAAATAATCCTAAAAGCGAAAGAAAAATAACTATCTTTTTCATGGTGAAACTTTTTGAATGCAATTGTAATTTTTCCCGCTTATGCTACATAGCAGCCT
>CAIXAQ010000768.1 GCA_903917425.1 uncultured Bacteroidales bacterium | reverse complement strand
TGACTGTATTTGGTTCCAATTTTGTGACAATACCACTGTGGCATAATATTTGTTGACAAATCTACAAATAAATAGTGATATTTATGCGATATATTTGAAAATAAATATATCTTTGCAGCATCAAATTTTTCTTTCAATCCGTAATTAAAACAACATGAAAAACACAACAATCGGGGTAATTTTCCTGTCAATACTCTGGCTGAACATGAGCGGCGTAGCAGCCACACCCGAAAAAACATCAGGCACAACCGTTGTTTCTGCAACCAGGGCTGATCTGTCGAACACAAGCAGCCTGGCAGTGCCCGCAAATGATCCTGCAGCTGAAACCGGGACTGTAGTTCAACTTACCAAAGCCATGTTCCTGGAAAATATTTACGATTATGAGAAGAACCCAAAGCAATGGATTTTCAAAGGGGACAAGCCTTGTATCATCGATTTTTATGCTGATTGGTGCCGGCCCTGCAAAATGGTAGCACCTATCATGGCAGAGCTATCGGAAAAATACAAAGGCCAGATCATCATATATAAAGTGAATACGGATCAGGAGCGGGAATTGTCGCAATTTTTCGGAATACGTTCGATCCCGACATTGCTTTTCTGCCCAGCGAAAGGAGATCCGCAAATGACCCAGGGGGCTTTACCTAAAGAAGATTATGAAAAAATAATAACTGACGTTTTGCTTCCAAAAAAGTAATTTCAAAAACAGAAACTAATAAAATCAACTATAATGGAACATTTGACAAAAGAAACCTTCCTCGAAAAGGTATTTAATTTCGAACAGAATCAGGAATGGAAATTTGAAGGCAACCTGCCTTGTTTGATTGATTTTTACGCCGATTGGTGCGGTCCCTGTAAAATGGTGGCACCCATCCTGGAAGAACTTTCGAAAGAGTTCGAAGGCAAGATCAATATCTATAAGGTAAATACCGAAATGGAGCAGGAACTCTCAGCTGCTTTCGGAATCCAGAGTATACCTTCGCTGCTTTTCTGCCCAAAAGACGGGAAACCCCAGATGGCTATGGGCGCTTTGCCAAAACAGGCAATGACAGATGCTATAAACGAGGTGCTGTTAGCATCCAACTAATTTCATTTCAACGCTTAAGAAAGGGTGGCCTGCCGAGCCGCCCTTTTTCTTTTTAGTACCTTTGCCTTTTTATAATACCTCATGGAAACAATATTGCTATCCACGGCTTATCTTCCGCCCATATCCTGGATGGCTGTCGCATTGAAATCCGATAACATTGCTATTGAAATTCACGAAACCTATCCGAAACAAACTTTCCGGAACCGCTGCAACATTGCCACATCTAGCGGAATCTTAAGTCTTACAGTACCGGTAATCCGTACAAACGGCAATCATACCAAAACCTGCGATATTGGAATTGATAATTCGAAAAACTGGCAGCAACTGCACTGGAGGTCGATCGTGACGGCATATAACAGATCACCCTACTTTTTATACTACCGGGATTTCCTTGAACCAATGTACCATAAAAAACACGATAACCTTATCGATTTAAACCAGGCACTATTGGCTATACTGTTTAAAATACTGCAGGTTAAGAATATGGAGATATTCAATACGGATCAGTATACGGAAACACCAGAATTTACGGACCGGAGAAACAGCTTTCATCCTAAAAAGACAGACTATCAGGAAATTATATCCGAATTACCCCGGTACATTCAGACTTTTGAAGACTATCACGGCTATATAGCTGATCTCAGCATCATCGATTTGCTTTTCAGCATCGGGCCGCAAACCTTGCCATATCTTGAAAAGGTAAAATTTTCGAATCCGTTCTGAATCAATGTGCTGTCGGATATTCTATCCGGATATGGTAAATACTCAGCAATTTCTTTTTTGTAATTTTTTTTATTGTCGAAATATCTTTGAATGTAAGGGGTGAATTCCGAAACTGCCTGTTTTCCATTTGGTTATCAACAATTTTTTCAACCAGGTCACTTACATCCCTTTCGGTAGGCGCTTTCAGCGAACGCGAGGCAGCTTCGATTGAATCGGCCATCATGAGGATTGAAGTTTCTTTCGAATGTGGCACAGGACCCCGGTAACGGAAAGGTGATTCGTCGAATGTTGTATCGCCTGCCTCTTCTTTGAATTTTTCATAAAAATAACCGGTTCGCCGGGTTCCGTGGTGAGTGCGGATAAAATCAATAATTGCTTCGGGAAGTTTATAAAGCCGGGCTTTTTCGATCCCCCTGATCACATGACCGGTAATAATACGTGCACTTTCTTCGTACGAGAGATCATCATGAGGATTAATTCCTCCAGACTGATTCTCAATATAATACATCGGCATATCCATTTTCCCGATATCGTGGTATAACGCCCCGGTGCGGGCAAGCAACGAATTTGCACCTATGGCCCTGGCAGCTTCTTCGGCAATATTCGATACAATAAGCGAGTGCTGAAATGTACCTGGCGATTTAATGGCTAATTCGCGTAGGAGTTTTGAGTTGGTATCCGATAATTCAATCAGGGACACATCCGTTATCATTCCAAAAACTCTTTCAAACAAGTAGATAAGTGGGTATGAAAATAAAGTAAGCATGGCGCTGATACCAAACATAAGAAAATTTGAACGGCTAAGCTGCTCGATTGAACCTTCCTGCATCAGTATCATGCCTATATAAATAACTGAATATGAAATAAGTATCATTAAAGATGTGAAGAAAAACTGCGAACGGTGATGCAAATGCACAATGCTGATAATTGTAATAATACCGGTGATAAGCTGCATGAAAAGGAATTCAAAACTATTGGGCACCAGAAAGCCGAGTATTATAATTGTTATTATATGAACAAACAGGGCCAGGCGTGTATCGTAAAACGTGCGTACTATGATAGGGACCAGGCATATAGGAACAGCCATGATATACGAAACGCCCATATTCATCACCAGGGTAGTAGATGAAACCATAAGGGTGATAAGCAAAAGGAGAAGCACAATATTTCGGTTTTCGGTATAAATATCATGCCTGAAAGTGTAAAGAAACATGCCAAAGACCAGCAAAGCCATGAAAATAAGGATCAATCTGCCAAGCAATATCATTTTAAAGTTATGTCCCGATCCTGATTTCGACTCAAATTCAAGCCTTAATGACTCCAGGAGCTGAAATTTCGCTTCATTAACAAGTTCTCCTTTGGCAATTATACGCTCTCCTTTTTGCACCATTCCCCGGGTAGTCGAAATATTGGCCAGCGACTGGCTGCGTTGAACCATGGTTAAATCTTCGTCGAACAACACATTGCGCATGATGGTCGCCTGTAATAGAGGCAGAATCGATTTCCCGTCGAAACCCT
>CAIXAQ010000767.1 GCA_903917425.1 uncultured Bacteroidales bacterium | reverse complement strand
AGTGTCCAGTCAGGATCGGTATGCGGTGGTTCAAAAGCCGAAAAGAAGAATATGATAGCTTCTGTTGACAGACCCACTATAAGCAACTGGTCAGCATACATATAGTGATTGATCTTGAAAAGTGCACCGATGATAACCACTGAAGCTCCCCACCCATACAGCTTTGACATAAAATTTTTGTACCCCTTGCTGCCAACAAAACTTGTTAATCCCATGATTTAATAATTTATTGATGATTAGTGTTTGTGATTTTTTTTAGAGAATGCGATCTGAAAAGAAATAAATTTTCAGTCCTAATTGTAGATTCTTGAGGCTCTGGATGGGTTATCGTCTTTCTGCCGGCCCATAAAATCCTGAACGGTACGGAATCCAATATAACATTTGGATGAATCCTGATACTCATATGCACGGGTCGAAACCTGCAAATAATAAGCTATATCTTTCCATGAACCTCCGCGGATAAGCTTCCGTTTCATTAACGGGGGATCGTCTTCTTTAGCATTATACTGATAGGTAGGGTTCATATCCCAGGCAAACTGGCTAGCCGACTCATCAAAAGCATCAGCACACCACTCCGAAACATTTCCCGCCATATCATAGAGTCCAAAATCGTTAGCCGGGTAGTGGGCGACTATTACAGTGCGTGCTCCTCCATCGTCGACATAATTTCCGCGCAGAGGCTTGAAATTTGCAAGGAAACAACCTTTGTCGTTACGTGTATAGGGCCCTCCCCATGGATAGGGGCTCAGACTGTTACCGCCGCGGGCAGCCCATTCCCATTCAGCTTCTGTTGGAAGCCTGAATTCGTTAGGAACTGAACTTTTCTTACGCAAAAGGAAGGATTCGAGAAGACGGGAACGCCAGATACAGAAAGCTGAAGCTTGTTTCCAGTTCACACCAACTACAGGATAATTATCGAAAGCCGGATGCCAGAAATAGCGCTGGGCAACGGGTTCGTTGTAGCTATATGAATAGTCGTGCAGCCAGGCAAGGGTATCGGGGTAAACATTAATCGTCTCTTTGCGTACATAAACTGAGCGGTCTTTCATCCCCTGCGGGCGATTTGCGAAATTTGCGTTTTTTGAATCGCCGGGTGTAGTAAAGTCTTTTTTTGATGCGGCAAGCAAATCCACATAGTAGTACTCGTAAAACAATTTCCGGGAGTCAATTTCTTTCCTTCTGTAATACCTCTCGTTTTCGGGAAGAAACATAGGCTCTAAAGCATCACGGTTTTCCTCGGTGTTCCATTTTAGTTCTGTTTCCCAGTTCAGGTAAGGCGGGTCGTATGTTTCGCCGGTTTTTTTATTTTCCGAAATAAGAAAAAGCTCGGGAGATACGGCTCCGAGTAATTGACGAGCAATTGAATCTCTAACCCAGTAAACGAATTGCCGGTATTCATTATTGGTAATTTCTGTTTCGTCCATATAAAAGGCCGTTACAGTAATGGTTCGCGGATTATTCAGGTGCGAATACGGAACATCCTCATCGCCCGCTCCCATGGTATAGCTTCCCATTGGCACATAAGTCATCCCAAAAGGGTCAGGTTGATAAAAAGTACCCCTGTTTTGAACCCCAATAAGTTCGCCATTCCCATTGTTACTGCAACTGGCTAAAAGTATTGCTATCAGAGAAATGCAAAGCAGTTTTTTCATTGATGTTTTGTTAGTTTTGAATTAAAACGCCCTGTATAAATTGTTGAACAGTTCATTTTAATATAAATCCTATGATTGAATGATTACACTTATATCCGCGTATTAACATCCTGTACAGTGCATGATGACACCTTTTTGGTATGCTGTAAACGACAATTTATATTCTTTATTATCTCAGAGCCTAATTATTTCAAAGACAATCTGTTTTTCTGCTTTATTTTTCGTGATTTTACGAATTACAGGTAGCGCGTATTGCGGTATCCGGTTCTTGTTTTGTCTTTTTCCAATTTAAAACGGTAACGTACCATAATCTCGTGGCTACCGGTTGCGGCAATCTGGCTGGTAGGAATATCGTACGAATATCCGATTTCCAGGTCTTTGTATGCCATTCCAATCAGAAGAGCAATAGCATCATTGAAACGATATGTTACGCCGCCCCATATTTTATTATTGTACTTTGCCATCAGGTTAAAATCAGACTGAAGTGTATTGCCGTCTGATTTGACGAAAACTGAAGGTGTAAATATATATCCCTGAAAAGCAGGAAGTGTTATGTCGTAACCACCTGTAAGGTAATAATGCCTGCGGTTTTTATAAAAAGCTGATGCAGTTGCTCCCGTTGAAGTTTTCTCGGTTTCAAATATCTGGGTGGAGGAAAATGCCATGTAATACTGTGGCTTTTGCAAAAAGACTCCTACCGACATATCGCTGATCATTACACCATCCGATGTAAGCCCTTGAATTACAGGATCGCCATCATCAACAGCCTGCAATTTCTCAGTATTTATAGTTTTATTATTGAAGTTGCCACTCAATCCTATACCCAATTTTGCATTACCAAGATTCAAATGGTAACAATAACCCAATTTAACCAGCATGTTTTTAATCTGGGCTTCTTTATCCTGGGCGATTCCAAACCCAACACCTCCCCGAAGAAAACGAACGGGAGCATCAGCAGTGATCAGAAACGTTTCGGGAGCAACTTTATCTCCGTTATAATCTTTGAAACCCAGCCATTGTTCACGAAAAATACTCGTAATTGTAATGCCGTTGCTCATACCGAAGGAACCCGGATTTACAAAAGCATGATTGAACATATT
>CAIXAQ010000766.1 GCA_903917425.1 uncultured Bacteroidales bacterium | reverse complement strand
CTGTCGCTTCGCAGTTGCGCAGGATGGGAGTGCATGTAAGTTTTTCACCGGTTGCTGACCTGAATAGTAATCCTGCTAACCCGGTTATTAATATCCGTTCCTTTGGCGAACATAAAGAAGATGTATCCCGCAAGGCGATTCTATACATGAAAGCATTACAAAGTGACGGAATTATTGCAGTTGCAAAACACTTCCCGGGTCACGGCGACACCGATACCGACTCACATCACGCACTGCCTTATATCGGGCATTCATTGGCAACCATCGATACGCTCGACCTATTCCCATTCAGGCAACTCATAAACGCCGGGCTCGATGGAATGATGGTTGCGCATCTTAACATTCCTGCCCTGGATACTGCGAAGAATTTTCCCTCAAGCCTTTCGCCGGTAGTTGTTGATTCGTTGTTGCGGAAAAGTTTGCATTTTAACGGATTGGTTTTCACCGATGCGCTTGATATGGGTGGTGTGTCAAATTATGATGCTCCGGGAATGATTGAATTAAGGGCCTTAAAAGCGGGAAACGATGTGTTATTGCTGTCAGTTTTCGTTGATAAGGCGGTGGTTGCCATACAGCAGGCAATCGATAGCGGGAACTATTCAGCGGATGATCTGGCGGTGCATTGTAAACGCGTGCTAACCTATAAATACCGTGCAGGTCTAAGTAAGTTTCAGCCTGTTAACACTGATAATCTTTTTACTGATTTGCATACCGCCCATGATGAACATTTGAATCTGGAATTATACCGGAACGCAATTACGGTGCTGAAAAATGAAAATAAGATAATTCCGCTACAGAATATTGGCAAACTCAGGATTGCAACTTTGATGGTCGGCTACGATGATCTACGGAAATTCCAGCAGCGTATTGATGATTATGCAAAAGCTGATCATTACACCCTGCCGCGGAATGCTGACAAAAAAATGATAGCAGGGATTTATAAAGACCTGAAAGACTACGATTTGATTATCATTGGTGTAAATAATACCGTTCCAGCACCGGCACGTAACTTTGGAATTTCGGATGTTACCATTACCCTGATCGACTCGTTAATTTTACTGAAACCCTGTATCCTGAATTTGTTCACACTTCCATACAGTATCAATTTATTCAGGAATGCTGGCAAAGTAAAAGCACTTGTGGTTGCCTACCAGGACAATGCGAATGCTTATGATGCGCTGGTACAGGTTCTTTTCGGGGCATTTGCAGCCAGCGGGCAACTTCCTGTCGGTGTTAATATTGGTTTCCCGACTCACGCGGGGCTCGTTACATCCGTTTCGGATCGGTTGCGTTACAATCCTTATGAAGAATTAGGTATAAATGACTGTGACTTTTTAGTTATTGATTCCATTGTTGAAAGCGGTATTGATAAGAAGGCATATCCCGGTTGCCAGGTGCTGATTGCGCTAAAAGGCAATGTAATCTACCGCAAATCATTCGGAAACAGCGATTACCTGCATAACCAGGCTGTAGCAGATGGCGATATTTACGACCTGGCAAGTGTAACAAAAGTGGCAGCAACCACATTGGCTGTGATGAAACTTTACGATCAGGGAAAGGTAAATCTGGATGAACCGCTTTCGAAAACCCTGAAATTTCTTGAGAAAAGCAATAAAAAGAAGATCACAATCCGGGAAGTAATGACTCACCAGGCAGGCTTGGTTGCCTGGATACCTTTTTATCAGAAAACTTTAAAAAACGGACACCCGGATACCGCTTTATACGCTGTAAATCATTCCGATAGATTTCCATACAGGGTTGCAGACAGCATGTATCTTAACCGGAACTACCGGCAGGTCATTTTCGATACGATAATAAAATCGCCTCTTTCGGATAAAAAAGAATACCGTTACAGCGACCTGGGTTTCATTCTCATGCAGCAATATGTCGAGCAGCTTACAGGCAAAAGTCTGGATGAGTTTGGTGACGAACAGTTCTATAAACCGCTCGGACTGCCTACACTCACATTCCATCCGCGCGACAAGTTTTCGCTGAAAAGGATTATGCCAACTGAAAATGACACTATATTCAGGCATCAGCTGGTTTGGGGCGACGTGCACGATCCGGCCGCGGCTATGCTGGGTGGCGTTGGAGGTCATGCCGGATTATTTGGTACAGCCAACGATATGGCAGTGCTGATGCAGATGCTGCTTCAGAAAGGTTCCTACGGCGGCGTTCAGTTTATAAAACCGGAAACGGTGGATTTGTTTACCAAACGACAGTTTGCCGGAAACAGGCGTGGTTTGGGATTCGATAAACCCCAGCTTATTCCCACGGAAGCAGGCCCGGCATGCGAGGAAGCCTCGGCAAATAGTTTCGGACATACCGGTTTTACAGGAACATATATCTGGACTGATCCTGATTCCGAACTTATTATTGTTTTCCTGTCGAATCGTGTTAATCCCGATGCGGAACCAAATAAACTGGTGCAGTTGGGAATACGGACTCAAATTCAGAAAACTTTATACCAGGCTTTGAATAAAAATCTGAAACCAGGACAACAAATGATGAGAAAACCGGTTAGTAATTCAGATTGAAGATAATGGACAATGGATAATTGACGATGGACAATGGAAAAATGGTTAATCGAAAATCGTAATTCGTAAATCGTAATTCGTAAATCATTAAATATCTAATACATCATACAAATAATAAATATAAATAGAAATGTCAAAAGTAACTTTAAAAGGAAGCCCGGTGAATACCATTGGCGACTTACCTGTAGCAGGAGCAAAAGCACCTGAATTTTCGCTGGTTGGAACCAACCTGGCAGATGTGAAAAATACTGATTTTGTTGGGAAGCGGGTAGTATTAAATATTTTTCCAAGCCTCGACACGGCAACCTGTGCAGCTTCGGTAAGGCGTTTTAACGTGGAAGCTTCCAAACTGGAAGATGCAGTTGTGGTTTGTGTTTCGAAAGACCTGCCTTTTGCTCACGGCCGTTTCTGTACAGCCGAAGGAATCGCCAATGTGGTTTCAGCTTCAGAATTCAGGAGCAATGCATTTGGTAAAAGTTTTGGTGTTATGATCACTGACGGTCCGTTGCAAGGATTGATGGCCCGTGCGGTTGTTGTACTCGACAAGGATGGTACGGTTTTGCATTCACAATTGGTACCTGAAATTACCGAAGAACCTGACTACCAGTCGGCTTTGGATTCGCTAAAATAATCTGGGGCAAAATTTTGTCGGGCAGAAAATAACAGTACCTTTGTGCCTCAGATTTTGCAAGGCGGATGTGGCGTAATTGGTAGCCGCGCCAGACTTAGGATCTGGTGTCGAGAGACGTATGGGTTCGAGTCCCTTCATCCGCACTACAATAAAAAAGGCTGCTCTTGGGCAGCCTTTTTTCGTTTATTTGAATAGAGTTCTCTGTTTCAATCTCCTCAATCCTTCCCGCTCTTATCCCCGGTAAACTGGTCGTCTTTATTTTTAAACAATACATTAAAAGTGGTGAGACTGCCATATATGCGCGTTATGTACTGCTCAAGATCAACCTTTTCCTCATCGGTAAGGTTACTTGCGTTAATTCGCTGCTCCATCACGCGGACCCGGTCGCGAACCATCACAATTTTGTGAAAAAAAGTTTCAATAGGAACCTCTTTTTCTTTCAGAGTTTTATCACCCGGGTATAGGATCATTTTACCTCCGGTCCATTTCTGTCCGATTGGCACCGTTTCCTGCACATCGCTGAAACGCCGCAATACCCTTATGAGACTCTTTTCAATTTTTTCATAAGTTGCCAGATCGGAAGGCGTTTCTAATGCTTCTATGATTTCCAGCCCTTCATAATCGCGCATAATTTGTCGTACTCCATACTCGATAAACCCAATCTCGTAAGCGTCGGAGCGAATCTGAACCAGAACGCCTTTACCAAATTGCGGATGCTTCACACGGGAACCAACACCTAATATCATTTCGGACATAATTGTAATTGTTTAATTTAAAATTTGCACAAAAATAGAAATATTTTGATAACATACTGGTTTCCGATTTCTGTAATACGCAGGTTTCAACTTTTATAATCTAGCTCAACTTTCATTTATTTTTCTGAAACTTAGGTTCAGGTCAGAGAAAAAGAAGGGAAATGTTTTTTCGAATCGTTAAACTTTTATTTCCGGTGGTTGTTAATATCACCTAAAAAGAAAAAAGAAATGAAAAATATAGCAATACTGGGAACCGGAATGGTAGGTGATGCCATCGGTTCGAAATTGGTTTCTCTAGGTCACAAAGTTATGATGGGCTCACGCACCCCGGATAACGAAAAAGCCTTAGCCTGGGCTGAGAAAAATGGTGAATTGGCTTCACAGGGTACTTTTGCCGATGCTGCGGCTTTTGGTGAACTGATCTTCAATTGCACTTCGGGGAAAGTTTCGCTGGAGGCATTGCAGTTAGCAGGGCGTGAAAACCTGCAGGGAAAAATACTGGTTGATGTGGCGAATCCGCTCGATTTTTCGAAAGGGATGCCTCCTTCATTAACTATATGCAATACCGATTCGCTGGGCGAAGTGATTCAACGGCAATTCGCTGATGTTAAAGTGGTTAAAGCATTAAATACTTTGAATTGTCAACTGATGGTGAACCCGGGTCTGCTAAAAGATGCCGGAAATATTTTCATTTGCGGAAACGATTCGGCAGCCAAAGCAGAAGTCGATTCGTTACTGCATTCCTTCGGATGGGAAAAGATTATTGATCTGGGTGATATTTCGGCTGCCAGGGGAACCGAGCAACTTTTACCCGTTTGGGTCAGGCTCATGGGTATTATGGGAACCCCTATGTTTAATTTCAGTATTGTTTCGTGAAAGATGATTCTAACACCAATTGAACGAAATTTGGCTTTTAGAGGCCTGTAGGCCGAAGTCAGAAGACCGAAGTGTCATGCTATTGCTTTCTTCCAATCTAAAACCAGCTGAATAAAGGTAATGGTCATTCAATCTGCTGATTATGATGGAGTAAATGTTCTGTAGGATTGCTTCCGACTACCGTCTTCTGACTTCCGACAATTACCTGACCCATTAAATATACCGTAGAGCCAAAAATACAAAATGGTCAGCCATTTATTATTTTTTCATGAAGGGCTAATACCTGCGGGATTATCATATTTATTTCGTCATTAATCACCAGGTAGTCAGCAAGTTTCTGCTTTCGTTCCTGTGTCCATTGGTTTTTCATCCGGTCGAGTACCAGATCTATGTTCATTGAATCCCGCGACATGACCCGCTTTACACAAAGCTCATCAGGAGCAATGACCAGCACGACCGCATCGAACAGTCGGTTAAAACCACTCTCGAACAGTATGGCTGCTTCATGAATAATATAATCTTTTTCCTTGTGTAAAACGCACCATGCCAAAAAATCATCTTCAACCAGGGGATGAATCAGGTTGTTTAATGCAGAGAGTTTATCTTTATCGTGGAAAACTATGGATGCCAGTACTTTACGGTCAACTTCATTGCGTGTGTCGAGAATTTTTTCTCCGAATAATAAAGTAAGCTGCTTTTTACTATTTTCGGATGCAAGTATAATACGTGCCTGTTTATCAGCATGATAGACCGGAACGCCTAAAATCCCGAAAATACGCCCGACAGTCGACTTCCCTGTCCCGATGTTACCGGTAAGCCCGATACGTTTCATTTCGAAATAATAATATATTCAACTTCTGAAGGAATGATTTTTAAAACTCTGACCTTTTCGGGGACACTTATCAGGTTTACATGGAGTTTCTTCTCTTTGATAAGAGCAGGCAGGAATTCAACCTGTGCGGCAAAATCAGATGCTTCGATATGGGGATAAGCAGATAATGGAACGCGGCAGACTATTTCCACTTTATCCGGGAATATCTTCACCATTTCACCATTTCCCGATATGGAAACCGGAACTGTATATCCCGCTTCGGTAACCTGCTCGACTTTCATTAAAACAGTAACCGAATCGGTCGAATATTTTAACAGGCTGGCCTGTGGCCCTTTAAATAAAGCCACTTTGGTAAATACGCTGCTATCCAGCTGGTTCAGCCTTAGTTTTTGAGTTCTTACAAATGAAAGTGTATCAATGATATTCTTTATGCTCGAAACCGTCACATACTGAGGTCTGAAAGAAACACTATCGGTAACATCATATTGATCACTTAATGTGTATGTCAAATCAAGTTTTACCGGAACCTGTTTGCGGAAAATTTCGGAAAACCGGAAGAAAAGGGTATCGGGTTTTATGTTAATTATTTCCGTCTTGAAACGGATTTGCGAACCTAATTGGTCCATAACCTTAGCAGATGGAAGGAAAGCGATGTATCCCTGTTCTGTTGGTCTGATTTTTAATGTCGAAAGATCAATTGTGAGGGTAGGCTGTCTTTTGGCATATTTGGCGGCAAGCAATTCAAAACCCTGGGCGTTCATTTCGATACTGATCACACTATCCTCTGTATTGGTCAATATCAAGTCTTTGGGGACATTCAGGAATGTAATATTGTATTTGATTTCGTCCTTATAATCCTTCATAAGTTCAATAAAAAGCCACATGAGGATGCTGATTGCAAGACAGACCAGAAAGACTATCAATCTTGGATGAGATCGATTTTCTTTCCGGCCTGTTTCGTTTGGCTTCGTAAAGGGTTCATTCTGGCTCTGAATGGCCATAATATTTGAATTTTAGTAAAGAAATCAGGTAAAGGTCATCCTGCCTGATTTCCATATTGACCACGTCGCTGTATTCCCTCTGTGGCCTTACAGATGCAAAAAAAAGTAAAGACAGGGGCTTATTTAGCGGGTTCTCCGGTAAGCTGATCCTGTGTATCGGCTGCAATGGCTGATTTTTCGAGCTTGAGTTTAACACCGCCTTCAACTTCGATGGTACAGGTGGTTTCCTGCATCTCCACGATTTTTCCGTGAATACCACCAATGGTGATAATTTTCTGTCCTTTGGAGAGACCTTCCCTGAATTTTTTCTGGTCTTTTTGCCTTTTTACCTGCGGACGAATAAAGAAGAAGTAAAAAACAACAAAGATAAGCACCAGGAAAATAAGTGAACTGGCCATTCCGCCGCCGCCTGCACCTTGTCCCTGGGGAGGAGTCATAAGTAAAATGTTAAGTAAATTCATTTTAAATTTGGTTTATGTAATTGATTATTAATTATTTGGGCTATTTATTTTTAGATATCTTCGGCTTCAGTTATAAAAGACTGAATTCGCAGTGTAGTGGTCGGTGGTTGGGTATTGGTGAAAACGGAAATCGATTTTGTTTGTAATCCATGACGCCCTTCGCTATCGAAACTCACATCGATGGTAGCTCCTTCGCCTGGTTTTATAGGCTGTTTTGGAAAAGATGAAACCGTGCAGCCGCAGGAAGTACTTACATTAGAAATAACAAGTAAGGATTTTCCGGTATTTTTGAATTTGAATGAATATGTAACCTTTTCGCCCGATATTAGCTTGCCAAAATCGTGAAAATCCTTTTCGAAAGTTATCTCGGGTAAGGCATCCTTGGTTGCAGATCCATCAGCTGAATTGGGGTTTTCAACAACTCCCGCAGGTAAATCATTGCTGTTGCTGTTTTGTTTGCACGAAATCACAAACACTGAAACAATAACGGAAAATAGCAAAGCAACAACATTTTTTTTCATTGGGTGAATAAATTTTAAGAGTGCAAAAGTAACAATAAGCAGCTTTGCGGCGACTAAATAATTGAAATATCACGGATAATGTGTACCTGGTAATCACCCAGATAGGTAAACCCGGCTTTTTTATATAATCCGAGTGCAATATAATTGTCCTTGTGTACCTCGAGTTTTATCTGCATTCCATACGATTTTGCCAATTTTAATGAAGCCTCAAGAAGCATATTTGCAAGTCCATTTCCCTGAAAACCTGCATGAATACCGAAATGGTGAAGATACGTCCGCCTGCCGTCGACCGTCAGCCATGATGTGCCGATTATGGTATTCGAAACAGTTTCGAGCATTACTAAAAGTTGCCCACCCATTTGTATCGTTTGGCGGATAATGTCGGCAGTGTCACCGCGCTGTGCATTTCCCAGGCCAAGTTTTTCCCATAACGGCATTATTTCCGCAAAGTCGCTGTCAATGTATTCGCGGATAATGAAATTGGATTCCATTGCTGGTGAGGGTTGGGCGAAAATGGTTAATCGTTAATCTTAAATGGTTAATCGGAAATGGTTAATCGTTAATCGTAAATGGTTGATTTATAGTAAATTTAATTTTTCAGAACTATTTTCTAATTTCTATTTTCCATTTTCCATTTTCCATTTTCCATTGAAAAACCCCTATTCCATAAGTCCTCTTCCCGATTTCTTAATTATTCCCTGCTCCTTGTATTCGGTAATCAGTTTATCGAGAACACCATTAATGAAGATCTTACTCTTAGGCGAACTGTATTCTTTCGAAAGTTCAATATACTCGTTGAGAGTAACTTTAATAGGTATGGAAGGGAATTCAATCAGCTCATTAATAGCCATTTTCAACAGTATGGTATCCATAACGGCGATGCGTTCCAAATCCCAGTTCGAAGCACGTTCGCTGATCACCTTGTTGAATTCGTCGCTGTTTATAAGGGTTCTACGGTAAAGGTGCCTGACGAACTGCATATCCTCACTTCCTTCACTCTGATTTTCATCTTTCAGCAAGGTTGGCAGACTTGTAAATTCGTCGGAACTGACTTTATACCCTTTAATGGTTTTATCAACCATCATGATGGCTGTGTCAAAATCTTCGGTCCAGTAAATGCTTCTCTCGTCAAAGTAGCTTCTCAGGTGATCCGATTCGGAAAACAAGCGGAGAACAACCATTTCAACTACCTGTTTATCATCGGCATAGGTAACTTCCGGTTTTTTCATGTACGAGATGTAGCCTTCATCCTCACGCATCAGGTTGTAAAATTTCCGGATCATTTCTTCTTCATCCACCCAATTTATTTTGTAGGCGGTATAACGCTTCAGATAATCCCGGTTATTTTCGAGCTGCTGGATAAACCGGTTTTGAATAAAGCGAAGGCTGGGGTTCAGGTCTTCAGGAGTGGGAAGTTGTTTCAGCCGGTTTTCCTCAATTCGTCTGCGGGCGAAATCCGACAACTCTATGATGAGAGAAAGCTGGTAGATATAAAGTTCGTAGAGTTTATCGAGACTGACTATCAGTTGTTTTTCGCCGGCGTTGATGCTTTCAGGACCTTCCTGTTGAAAAGCGTAAATTGCCTGCATTACTTTTATCCGGAGAAACCTTCTGCTTAGCATAAAATGTAAATGAACCTTTAATTATTTGGAGTGCAAAAGTACGGAATTTGGTGAAACCGGAACCGGAAATTTTTACAATTCGGATTTCCATTCTGCCGGAATCCTGGTATCTATCCCGTAAGGTAAGTAGGATAT
>CAIXAQ010000765.1 GCA_903917425.1 uncultured Bacteroidales bacterium | reverse complement strand
TGAAACTGATTTTGAGAGCTTTATGAAAAACTCTATGATGAGATTTGCATGCATCAAACAATTGGAAATTATTGGAGAAGCAAGTAATCATATTACGGAAGAAACCAAGCTAAAATTCTCAGAAATAGAATGGTTACAGATTGTCGGAATGAGAAATGTTTTTGTTCATGAATACTTTGGTGTGGATGTTAACCTGGTTTGGGAGATTATTAAAAGTGAGTTGCCTGAACTGAAAGAGCGAATAATTGAAATATTATCTGCAATAGAATAAACATTTTATGGCTTTCGAATTCATACTCTCTGAATATTGAAAAGCCTTAAAGGATTTCCATCTGGAGTCCTAATTCACCCGGAGTATGCGATAATATTTCTGAAACACCATTCTTGCTCATATTTCTATTAGTTATTGCTTTGGTTCTTTTACCTGCTCTGTAATAATAATATTTCTTTGCAATGGACGCGATATACAGCAACCTCCTTGTTATTTATTATTCCGGAACCGGTAATTCCAAACGTGTTTCGGAATGGATTGTAAGGGAAGCTCAAACCCGGGGTTTAAAAACCCACATGGCTTCGTACCATCAGTTCAATCCAGAGGATATTGCTGATTTTAAAGGAAAAACGCTGGTTGGATTTTTCTCGGCAACCCATGGATTCAACATGCCACACTCCATGCTCAGGTTTCTTTTCCGCTTTAATTTGCTGAAGGGTTCGGATGTATTTATCGGAAATACGCGTGCCGGCATGAAACTCGGAAAATTATTTTTGCCCGGACTGAGTGGCATTGCCATGTATTTCCCGGCACTGATCATGCTGCTGAAGGGCTATAAAATAAAATCCATGTATCCTGTCGATTTGCCTTCGAACTGGATTTCGCTGCACCCAGGTTTACGGAAAAAGGTAATAGAGTCGATGGTAGAACATTACGAAATTCTCACTAAAAGATTCGCTTCCAAAATTTTAGATGGAAGAAAAGTTTTTTTGAAATCATTTATCCTCCTTCCTTTAGATTTGTTGGTTGCTCCGATTGCATTCGGGTATTATTTTGTTGGCAGGTATATTCTGGCCAAGACTTTTATTGCAAACTACAATTGTAACGACTGCGGGCTTTGCATGGAGCAATGCCCGACACATTCCATTATCCTGCAAGGAAACCGACCGTACTGGAAATTTACCTGCGAAAGCTGTATGAAATGCATGAATTATTGTCCGCAACGAGCCATCGAAGCGGCTCATTCTATGGTATTTGTGCTTCTTTTTGCACTTATCGTTTTCATAAACCCTTACCTGTCGGCCAAGGTTACCAGTTTTGTAACATTATGGCTTTACGGTTCACGAATAGCTTTTGAATCAATTTATTTTGTCGTGCAGTGGTCGGTTGCATTGGCCCTTTTCTTTATAGGTTATAAATTGCTTCATTACCTGATGCGGTTTCCCGGAATCAATAAAATAATAACATATACATCGCTTACAACCTGGAAGTTCTGGCGGAGGTATAAAATACCTAAACAGAATACGGCTCAGGCAGGGAAAAACTGATTGAGGCATCGTTCCTGTTTTGGGAATCAAACAAATCTTAATTTTTTCTGGTAGTGTTTCAGCGAAACCAAAAGAAAGAATAAAAGGGCTACTGCATTCAAAGCTCCATAAATAAGATACGTATGAGGCAGCCCGATACTATGTGCCAGGAAACCTGTTATCAGCATCCCAAGCCCAATTCCAAGATCGAGGCCGGAGAAAAGTGTGGAGTTAGCTGCCCCTCTGCGGTGTGGCAATACAAGATTATTCACCATGGCCTGAAACGTTGGGAAAACCACACCGCTGCCCAGTCCCAGGAGGAAGCCTGAAATCATGAATCCTGCAATATTTATAATCGTGCCAAGAACGATGTGCCCTGAAATTAGCAATGAAATTCCCACAATAGCCAACATTTTAGGGCCGTGGCGATCAAAAATTTTACCCATATAGATACGGGCCAGGGTAATTCCGCTAGCAAAAATGATAAAAAACACACCGGTATGACCCAAGCCGGTTTTTAAGGCATAAATCGAAATAAACGAAACCAGTCCGCCATAGCTGATATTAATCAGGAGTAAATTAAAAGTAACCGGCAATGCGCTTTTTTCCAGCAAGTTGCGTATCGAAAATTTCGTTTTGCCTGCCAACGATACTTCCGGATACTTGATAAATATAGTGAACAGGAATCCGGCAAAAGCAAGTCCGCCGGCACATAGAAACATCAACGTAAAGTCATTGTTACGCGCAAGTTGCAGCCCGGCAAAAGGGCCTATTGCCATAGGAATCGTCATGGCAAGTCCGTATAAGCCAATGCCTTCGCCGCGCCGTTCGGCAGGAATAATATCAACTATCAGAGTACTTCCGGTAGTAGTGGCAACACCCCAAACCAGTCCGTGAGCGAATCGAACAATCAGCATCCATGTAAATATTCCTGCCAAAGGGTAACCCAAAAAGAAAAAGGAAAACAGAAAAAGGGCTGAAATATAGAAAAATTTACGTCCATGCCTGTCGATCAGATACCCTGTAAATGGCCGCACAAGCAGAGCTGCAAGGGTATAAACTGCCAGGATCAATCCGGTTTTACCCTCATCAATTTTCAGCCCGTTTGTAAGGAATACCGGAAGCGTGGGAAGCATTATATAAAATGCAGTGAACATCAGCAAACTGGCGAAAAATACCAATGCAAAATTCTCCTTAAAAATTCGCTCTTTCGGTTGCGGCATCACCAATATTGTTGAATGAAATTTTTTTGATTAAGTGCACTATATTTGAGTATGCAATCCTGTCAGTTGCAAAGATATATTCAATTGTTTATATATCTGAGTATTTCTGCTAAAACCTCAGCAACCTACTATATGAAAATTATCATATGCAGAAACAGGAATGAATCGCGAATACTACTTCGACGAACCAACAGTAATTTTATACGACTTTTCGCCTGCATTGCCCGACTTATCAAGTAAACGCAGTGTATAAGTATATTGATTTCCGCCCTGGGCCTGATCGTCCCTGAAGCTATTCTGTTTCAGATTGGTGGCCAATTCTTTCAGTGGTGACTTGCTGTTTGCCGGGCCATTCTGCCGGGCTAGCGAATAAGATGAGTACGTACTTTTCGCATTCACAACCTCATCCCAGTATAAATCGATTCCGCCTTTCGAAGGAAACGCATAAAAATAGGCTACCTCGTTCGGATTGGTTTTGATTGTAACCGGCATTTCGTCAGAGGGCTCGCTGATGTTGCCTTCAGTGCTTTCATTGCGAACGGAATACAGTATGCTTTTTATATCGTTGGTTGCCAGTGTGGTGTCGGTAAAACAAACAAAACCTGCCTTGTCAGTATTTACTATTCCGGGCAGGACGGCTAGTTTCCCTTTGGTACCCCGGTAAATCCGGAGATGCGCGGCATTTGTATCTTTTACTTCAACAAGTAGACGGACATGGTTATTTGCTTCCGACACTTGCAGGAGTTTAGGTGCGTTCAGTTTTTCTTTTTTTGAGTTAGGCTCAGCTTTTACCATCAAAAGATCGCTTTGTTTTGTGCGCTTGCCTGCCTTTGCAACAACCTGTATGTAATAATAATATGTTTTCCCTTGCACTATCTTCTGATCAGTATAAGATGTGTCGTTTGCCGAAACCTCAGCAAACTTGCTGAAACCGGCTTTCATCATTTCGCTCCTGTATAATTCGACGGTTTTAACGGTAAACGGATCGCTGAAATGCCAGCAAACCTGAACCCCCTTCAGTGAGGGAACATACGCAATATGGTTGCGCATAAAAGTGCCTTTGTTAAAATTATCCTGCGTAATTACAGCTACCTGCGACGATAAGCCCGAATTTCCATAATGATCGAAAGGTGAAATGAAAAACTGCATCTCCTTGCCCGCGTATCGTGCAACGGTAGTGTCGTAGTAGGTATAATAGGTAGTGTCGCTCACCGAGTAACGCGAGGTAGTGCCATGAGCTAAAACAGGCGCGCCGTATTTGAAAGTAAATGCCATAAATAGAGGTGCAGGATTTTTACCTGCTGATTTCCATTTGACCAGCACCGAGTTTGGATTCAGGCTGCTTTCGCTATAGATTATAGCATCGAATTTCACACGAAAAGGCAGTGATATTGTGTCTGTCAGAATACTCACCGGCAAATCGCCTGAAGGTTTAGTTGCGGATATTTTATAGGTATAAGTGACATGCTTTTCAGCCGTAGTATCGTAATACATTATTCCAAGTGCAACCCGGATAGGGAATAACAGCCGCATCCCTTTCAGCGAATCAATACTTCCTGACGAAATGGCTTTTTGATAAAGTTGAGTCAGCTTTTCCTTTGGCGGTATGGGTTGGGAGGGGAATAACAATTTTGCATTTTCAACTCCCTGGTTGAAAGCCGCAAACGTGGCTGGTGTTTTTAATTCGGCAATTTGTACCCAATGGATACTGTCTTCCGATCGTTCGATTTTATAAGCCAAAAGGTTCTTCCCCGCAGGTATTTCTTTACCAAGAAAAAGAAAAATCCCTGAAGGTCCCTGCTTCACTTGCCCGGGAACCTGCGAATAGGCCGACATAAACGTGAACAGAAAGTTTGTTGCCAGAAAGACAGAATAAAAGAGTTTGCGCATTTTATGTGATTGATAAATATCCTGCAAAGTTACGCCAGTTTTTAATTCACACTGTTGTTTCATGCATGCGACTTAATGGGAAGTTGCAGGTTCCTTTTCTTTTACCCAAAAGTGATACCTTTGCAGCCTATGATTTCAGTAAGCAACCTTTCGGTTCATTTTACCGGCGATTACCTGTTCAGCAATGTGAGTTTCCTTGTTGGCGACCGCGACCGTATAGGCCTGGTAGGGCGAAACGGTGCCGGCAAAACCACCCTGATGCGTATTATTGCCGGATTACAGGAACCCGAAGGCGGTGTTGTTGCAAGTCCATCAGGAAGTACCGTTGGTTACCTTCCACAGGAAATGGCCACGGGTAGCAGGCTCAGTGTGCTGCAGGAAGCAATGACGGCTTTTGAAGAAGCCCGTCATCAGCACTACCTTATGGATAAATATTCGGCCGAACTGGCCGAACGTACTGATTATGAAAGTGATGCCTATTCGAAGCTCATTCAGCGCCTGAACGAAGCCACCGATCGCTTCCATCTGCTGGGAGGCCAGAATATGCAGGAAGATGCCGAAAAAGTGCTTAAAGGTCTTGGGTTTGAACCGGCAGAATTTGAAAAGTCGCTCAGCACCTTCAGCGGAGGCTGGCAGATGCGCGTGGAACTGGCAAAAATCCTGCTTAAAAAACCCGATGTTATCTTACTCGACGAACCTACCAACCACCTTGACATAGAATCTATTCAATGGCTTGAGGATTTTCTGATCACATATAGCGGATCCGTGGTTCTGGTGTCGCACGACAGGGCTTTTCTCGATAATGTCACCAACCGTACCATCGAAATAATGAATGCCCGCATATACGACTATAAAACCAGCTACTCAAGGTATGTCGAACTGCGTGCCGAACAAATGGAACTTCAGAAAGCGGCCTTCGATAACCAGCAATCGGAGATAGCGCAAATCGAGAATTTTGTGGAGCGCTTCAGGTATAAGGCTTCCAAGGCGAGGCAGGTGCAGTCGCGGATCAAATTGCTCGATAAAATGGATCGTGTGGAAGTAGATGATCCGAATTCGTCGGCCATTCACTTTTTATTTCCACCGGCTCCATCATCGGGAAGGGTTGTGGTTGATTGTAAAGATCTTACAAAACGCTATGGCGACAAACTGGTGCTGGATAAACTCGAACTCGCCATCGAAAAAGGCGATTTCGTATCGTTTGTAGGCCGTAACGGGGAAGGGAAAACCACCCTGGCAAAAATAATTACCGGTGAACTCGCTCACGAAGGCATATGCAAACTGGGTCACAATGTAAAAATCGGGTACTACGCTCAGAATCAGGCCGAATTGCTCGATCCCGAGAAATCGGTTTTCGAAACTATTGATGATGTGGCAACCGGCGAAGTGAGGGCAAAAATCAGGAATATCCTCGGAAGTTTTCTTTTTGGTGCCGATGCTATCGATAAAAAAGTGAAAGTGCTATCGGGTGGCGAAAAAGCAAGGCTGGCCCTGGCAAAACTGCTGCTCGAGCCGGTGAACCTCCTGGTTCTGGATGAACCTACCAACCATCTCGATATGGTCAGCAAGGACATTCTTAAAAATGCGTTACTGCGGTACGATGGCACTTTGATCATTGTTTCGCACGATCGCGATTTCCTGCAGGGCTTGACTGATAAGATATTTGAGTTCCGCAACCGGACAATCAAAACATGGCTTTGCGATATCAACGAATTTATAAAAGCACGCAAATTAGCAAACCTGGCCCAACTGGAAGCCAAAAGAACAGAACAGCAAAAAGCAGGGGAAACCCTTTCGGATAATAAAATCAGCTATGAAAAGCGTAAGCAGTTGGATCGCGAGATACGCAAGCAGGCGACAAAAGTGGAGAAGGCCGAGAATGAAATTGAAAACATCGAAAACGAAATCTCCCGTTACGATAAATTATTAGCCGATTCTGATTCTCACAAAGATGCCGCCAAAAGCACACGCTTATTCCAGGAATACCAGGGCTTGAAAAAAGATCTGGAACTTAAAATGGAAATATGGGAGCAGGCTCACCTGGAACTTGAGACCATGCAGAAAAATGCCGAAATGGTCTGATAACGAGGAAATAGCGGAATATTTTGCCAATACACGCCATTTTTAATTTTGGAATACGTAGGTAAATTTCCCGCCACTTGAAGTGAAAAAACAAATCCCCCTAACTCTCAGGTCAGGAATGCCGAATGGTGGTTGTTTGAAATTACAGGTTCAACCACGAATTTAATGGAATTGGTGTTAACAGGTCAGAAGACCGAAGTCGGAAGAAAGTGCTAATTTGAAGTTTGGTGCTATTAATGGAAAACTTTCGAATAATGGCAATTGGTCAATAAAGACCTACTTTCTCAGATAAATGAAGTTTTCAGAGGACTTCTGACTTCCGACTTCTGACTTCCGACATATTCAATTGACCCACTAAATTAATTGTAGAACCAAATTATATAACCTTTACCAGGAAATAATTTTTCTTCCCTTTTTGAGCCAGGATATACCGGTTGTTAAGTAAAAAGGCCGGGGTGACTGTAGTTTCTTCTAGCGCTTTTTCCTTGTTTATTTGAACGCCACCATCTTTCAGCATACGCCGGGCTTCTCCCTTTGACGGGAAAATGCCTGTTTTCTCCGAAAGGAAATCCACCATTCCGATTCCGGCTTCAAGTTCCGCAAGGGTAATTTCGCTTTGGGGAACGCCTTCGAAAACACCTAATAAGGTTTTTTCATCCAATTGGCGAAGGGTTTCGGTGGTTCCTTTCCCAAAAAGTATTTCTGAGGCCTGTAAAGCTTGTTCGTATTCCGCTTCACCATGCACACGCAGTGTGAGGTCGCGGGCTAACGCTTTTTGCAGCGCACGGAGATGCGGGGCCAGTTCCTGTTCCTGCTCCAGCACTTCTATTTCCTTATGGCTGAAAAGGGTAAAAATGCGGATATATTTCTTCGAATCCACATCGCTGCAATTAAGCCAGAACTGGTAAAACGCATAGGGCGAAGTCTTTTCGGGGTCGAGCCAGATATTTCCTTTTTCGGTCTTGCCAAACTTGCCACCATCAGCCTTGGTTATCAGCGGGCAAGTTAAGGCAAAAGCCTCGCCACCGGTTTTACGGCGGATCAGCTCGGTACCGGTGGTAATATTGCCCCACTGATCGCTGCCACCCATCTGCAGTTTGCAGTTTTTGTGGTTGTACAAATGCAAAAAATCGTATCCCTGCACTAACTGATAGGTAAATTCGGTAAATGAGATACCGGTTTCGAGGCGTTTCTGCACCGAGTCCTTGGCCATCATGTAATTCACTGAGAGGTGTTTACCAACTTCGCGCAGGAAACCAAGAAATGAAAATTCCTTCATCCAGTCGTAGTTGTTTACTATTTCGGCATGGTTTGGTTTTGAGGTATCAAAATCAAGGAATCTGAGCAACTGTTCTTTAATGCATTCCTGGTTATGGCGAAGCAATTCTTCGCTCAACAGGTTACGCTCCTCGCTTTTGCCAGAAGGGTCGCCTATCATTCCGGTAGCACCACCAACCAGGGCAAGTGGTTTATGACCCGCTAATTGCAAGTGTTTCAACATCATAATGGAAACAAGGTGGCCAATATGCAGCGAATCGGCAGTAGGGTCGATACCAACATAAGCCGTAGTCATTTCTTTTTCAAGCAGTTCGGCCGTGCCGGGCATAACATCGTGAATCATTCCGCGCCAGCGCAGTTCGTCGACAAAATTCATAAAATCTTTATTTGGTGTGCAAAGTTAGCAAAACTATTGATTGGCAGTGCCGCGCAGGAAAAACCTATAAACAAGAGGAGTCATAATTAAAAGGTAATGAATAACAGATAACATTGAATTAAGAATGAAAAAGTAAAGGGCTGGCAATACTTTTACATTTTGTGTTTTTGGATTATTATTTTAATCTCTCAGGGTAAATTCACCGCCAGTTGTGACGAATGAAAATAAATTCCTATTTACCGCCTCTGCTTGCGGGCTTGTAGGCGATTCGCACTTTTAATGCCAGATTTGATAAAAAAATGAGGCTGTCCCGATTTGCCGACAGCCTCATTTTCGGAAAATTACATTTCAGGTCTTTAATATTCGATAGTTCAGGAGCTATACATGAAATAATTTCAAATTATTTGAATGCCAAAGAACGGCAATACCGATTCGGCATTTTCCTGCGTAACATGCAGGTAAAACTTCCCATCTTTAAAAACGAAGAACTCATATTCCTTATGTGCACTTTCGAAAGAACAATCATAAAATTCACCGTGCTCCTGAACTTTACAATATTTATAAAGACGCAGTCCGCCGCGTGTGGTAACATATTCCATCAAAGCGGTGCAGTTTGCAGGGGCCCATTTGCACTTAACGGGCAACTTTTCGAACAAGCGCCCTTTGCAGGAATAGGCATCAACTTTGTTAAACGGAACTTTCAGGATTGTTTTATCGGCCAATGTCAGGTTCATGTACTTCAATCCTGATTTAACACTTTCGCAAAAATAGGTTTTGCCATCTACGGTCACATAGCCGTTAGCTTCGGGCCTTGCCTTCAACAATAGAACGGACATGACCAGGATCAGTAATACAGATAGTTTTTTCATTGCTTGGTCCTCCTTATTTTTAGGGTTGATAATTAATGATATAAAGGTACATAACATGCTGATTAAGAGTCAAATGAAATCTATAAGACAGGCAAAATAATCGATAAGGGGTTAGCCGTTTAAAACGGTCTTTTCGGAAGCAGAAATGAACGGTTCACCGATTCCAGGACGAGGAGGAAAGTAATACTCTAAAGTAATTTCGTATTGGTAAAAACAGGCTGAAGGCCTGATACTGTGAAGGAGGTTGCCTGCTAATCCACCGAAGGAAAGATAGCATTTTGAAGTACTTTTTTTGTTAAAAAGCGATCAGGAAATGAAAGTGGAAGGATTTGAAAATGGGAGATATAGAGTCATCGCTTTTTCATGCTACTCATAATGAGGAAATTGCCAGTTAGCGTATGTTGTATTTTCCCCTGCAGGAAAGCGATGTATAACGCATAAAAATATAATTTTCAAAATTTGGACAAACTTTACCTTCAAATTATACCAGCCTAGCCAAATCTATCATCCGAAATCTTCTTTGTTCGTTAGTATTTAAAAACCATTCAATTCTGGCTGTTTCTTCTTACCTTTGCCTTTTGCGGGACGTTAGCTCAGTCGGTTTAGAGCGCTTGCTTCACACGCAAGAGGTCACTGGTTCGAATCCAGTACGTCCCACATTTAGTGTTAATTATCAGGTATTTACAAACAATTTAGGACTGAATTTAGGATAAAAAAATAAATTGCTTGATTAAAGATTAAGGTAAGGCTCAGGTCTTACCTTTTTTGTGTTTTATTTAAAGAATTAAAAATAAGTTTAAAATACTCTCAATGTTGAAATCCCTGCTTTTCTTCCCCTGTTGTATCTGGATTTAAACCGGAGTACCTAATCAGCTTGGCTAAAATAATGAAAAACAAATAGATGCCACAGATTACACAGATTTCACAGAAAATTATTCATCAGTTTTAATTAAAATTAATTGAAAAACTGCTAAAGGCAGTTTAAAATCTGTGTAATCCGTGTAATCTGTGGCAAAAATACATTTTGATCAGACTGATTAGTTACAAACCGGATAAAGCAGGCAATACTGAATATACAACATAATTAATTACACGACTGAAAACATCCAGATATTTTTATCAGTAACTTTACATTCCGAAAACGCTTTAATAACAATCAGCGACAATGGCCCGGGTGTTCCTGATTCATCAGTACCAGAATTATTTGACAAATTTTACCGTGTACCAGGAAGTAAAAGTGGAGGAACCGGTCTCGGCCTTGCGATTCCGAAAGCAATTATTGAAGCTTATAATGGCTCTGTCAAAGCCAAAAACCTATCCTCAGGCCGCCTGTCAGTACTCATTCATTTACCAATACTTAAATAGATGAAGCCAAAAGCAAGCTATACCCGAAATGCTCATCACTGAGCCTGGTATCGGTTACCGGCTGGTGCTGAATGAGAAAAAATAAATAGCAAATACATTATATTCTCCAAATAATTACTTTTATCGTTAAAAATTCCAGGAGAGCAATTCAAGTAATTAGTTAAAACAGAACTGGTAATCAAGAATATATAAATTTTTGTCCTTATCCTAAATGAAAATAAAATCTTCCCAAACTCACAATGCGTTATCTGCGGCAGGTATAATCATAACTATGGGCATTGTTTTTGGTGATATCGGCACCTCACCGCTCTATGTAATGAAAGCAATACTCGCGGGTTCCCGGGGGTTTATTGCTGTTGATACTATCCTGGGAGCCATATCATGTATCATCTGGACGCTGACCTTACAAACAACAATAAAATACGTTCTGATTACACTTCGTGCCGACAACAGGGGTGAAGGAGGTATTCTTGCACTCTATGCGCTGGTTAGAAGAAGAAAGAAAAGCCTTTTTGCCCTGGCCATTATTGGGGCAAGTGCTTTATTGGCCGATGGAATTATTACACCCTCTATTACAATTGTTTCAGCAGTTGAAGGATTGAAACTGCAATACCCTTCCTTTGATATAATCCCCATCGCATTGCTGATAGTGGCAGCCCTGTTTTTAGTTCAGCAATTTGGTACTGCTGCAATTGGTAGTTCGTTTGGCCCCATCATGCTTCTTTGGTTTGGTATGTTAGGTATTTTAGGCGTGATCCAAATCGTACAATTACCGATAGTTTTAAAAGCTTTTAATCCCTATTATGCCTTTGAACTTCTTGCTCATCACCCTCATGGCTTTTTATTACTGGGTGCCGTATTTCTTTGTACAACAGGAGCCGAAGCCTTATACTCCGATCTGGGTCATTGTGGAATAGCCAATATCCGCATTAGCTGGATTTTTGTAAAAACAGCCCTGATATTAAACTACCTTGGTCAAGGGGCATGGATTCTCCTTCAGCCTCAGTCGACCACTGTCTGGCCAAATCCTTTTTTCGCCATAATGTCCTCCTGGTTCCTGCCATTCGGAGTTTTGTTGGCCACTGCAGCTGCCGTCATTGCGAGCCAGGCTTTGATCAGTGGTTCCTATACCATTATAAGTGAAGCTATTCAGCTTAATTTCTGGCCTAAAGTCCGGATTTCTTACCCCACCACCCGGAAGGGCCAGATGTATATTTCCTCAATCAACTGGTTGTTATTCGTTGCTGTTGTGGCAGTAATCCTCATGTTCCAGAATTCTGCAAACATGGAGGCTGCATATGGCCTGGCAATCACCATCACCATGTTGATGACTACGATCTTCATGGCTTTTTTCTTACAAAGAATCAGACGAAAAAAGTTCTATATTGCTATTTTTGTTCTGATTTACCTTTCGATTGAAGGATCATTCCTTGCGGCTAACCTGGCCAAATTTATTCACGGAGGATGGTTTACACTCTTATTGGCCGGTTTGCTGGCATTTATAATGTACACCTGGCAGAGGGGCAGAGCAGTGAAAAACCAGTTTACAAAATATGTCAAATTAAATACCTCCATAGCTGCACTCCAGGATTTAAGCCATGATGAATCAATTCCCCTGTTTTCAACTAATCTCGTTTACATAACGCATGCCGACTATGCAAACGAAATCGAGACGAAAATTTTATTCTCAATCTTTAACAAAAAGCCTAAGAGAGCACACACCTATTGGTTGTTGCATGTTCATATCACCGATGAACCTCATACCCTTGAATACTCGGTTGAAAACATCATTCCCGGTATATTAATCCGCGTGGAGTTCAGGCTTGGATTTAAGGTACAACCCCGTATTAACCTTTACTTTAAACATGTGCTGGAGGAAATGGTGCACAGTAATGAAATAAACCTCGAATCGGGTTATCCCTCCCTGCGTAAACACCATGTTCCGGCCGATTTTTTCTATATCATTATCCGCCGCATTCAAAACTACGATTTCGATTTCCCGCCCTTTCAGCAGTTTATTATGGATGTGTATAACTGGCTTGTTAAAATGTCGACCTCCGACATACGGGCTTATGGCCTCGACACCAGCAATGTTATGGAAGAAAAAGTGCCTTTTGTCATTGAATCAGGCAAAAGAAACGAAATTAAACGCATCAGGTAGAGGCTAATCTCTTTTACTTCTGCGGTTTTGTGCAGTTGGAACGGATTTGTAATCTGTTGCCGGTTCGGATTTTCGATCCTATATGTACTATTTTTGGAGAACAAATTCTACCTTACTCCACCTTCACTCTAACTCCTTCCGAATGTGCTGAAAACTCAGGTGCATACATGCACTGCACCGAAGTTATTCCATTCGAAAAATCTCCTTTTTGGGTAGCAACCAACTTGTATTCAAAAACGTACGTGCCTTTGGGTAAATAGTAAATAAAGAAGTTTGTGGAAGCATCGAGTGTGGATTCGTAGTATCCTAATCCATCCTGGTAACGGTATCCTGAAAGAACATTCACAGGTTCGAAAGCCGAAGCCCGCATGTCCTTTAAATGGATGTATTCCATATCGCGGTCGGAACGAAGTTCAACGCGGACAACAATTTTGTCACCAATCTTTACAGATAAACTTTCGGTGACAGGTTCAATTACAGGGCCGCTTGGAGTATTTACCTCGCGGAAAAGTTTTTTCGAAAGGCTCAGAGGCGTGTTTGCCGGAGTAATTTTGTCCAGTTGCTCGAAATATTGCCAGTACAACGCACCCCAGGCTACAGTTGGATTCGGATTGGTAACCGTAACTTTTCCCATTTCCGGTTTTATGGCTGATGCATCCCAGCTGGTTTTAAAATATCCCGTCCCCGCTTCGGGTTTTGAACCGTCCAGTTTGTATGGATCCACTTTTTCGTTTCCCAGCGTGATTTCAACCTGTTTATCAGATGAGAGTAAGGATGTGCCGCGCAACAATAAGGCGTAGATAGCTTCGGTGGTGGCTTTCGTCGTTTTCCAGTCCTGTGTCTGCTTTTGTTTCAGAAGCCATATCTTCATTTCCTCCACCGAAGGTTTATCGTTGCTAACCTCGTCGAAAGCTTCAATCAGGAGTGCCTGTGTTTCCACCGGTGCCTGGTACCAATTCCACCCACGTTGTTCGTTGCGCCAGTACATGCCCATTTCCTCGCTGTGGAGGGCTGTTTCTTTCAGGGAACGCATAACCAGGGCAGCCGTTTTCGGTTCTCCAAAACGATCCAGGTACAGGGCCATCATCGCCTTCATATAATTATTTTGCGTATTCCAGTATTTTATGGATTGTGCTTTGTAATAGGCGAGCAATTCGTTGTATTGCGCATCGATCGGGAAATCAGCCAGGAAGTATGTACGGGCATACAAATATTGAATATCGTCGTAACCCAGATGGTTGTTTTCCAGGTACTTTTTATCGGCAATTTTGAGTTTCTCAAATTCAATTTTTCCAGTTTCATCCAGGTATTCAATCGCTTTTTTTAACATTTCCTGTATTTCAACATTTTCAACCGGGTTCAGCACTTCCAATTTATAAAGATGTCCTAAACCGGTAACAATATGCTGTGTAATGTAGCGACTTTCGGGCATGCCTGCGAACCAGGGCCATCCGCCATTGGCATACTGCATATCGTGCAGTTTTTTCAGGGCCGAAGTTTGTTCAGAAGCCATGCGGTTCAGGTCGAAAAGCAAGGCGATGCGATGCTTACGTTCGCTTTCGTTGGTTGCTTCGCGCACCCAGGGGCTTTCCTGTAAAAGCACTGATTTGAGTTCTTCGTTTTTCTCGAGGTTCGATTTCAGTGCATCCGGCGAACTGTTTTTCCAGCTTTCGAAAACCCGCTTAATTTTAGGGTCGCTGTTGGCGATATGCGTTGCCAGGCTGTTGGCATAATACCGGCTGAAAAGCTGCTCGGCACATTCGTATGGATATTCCATAAGGTAAGGCAATGCCTGCACAGCATACCATGCAGGATTGGAAGTATATTCGAGCGATAGCCTGTAATTTCGCATCGTTGAGCCGGTTTTACCTGAATTTGTCAGTTTTTCGAAGTTAAATTTCTTTGTCTGCATTCCATTCACAGGCAAGGGCATTGATTCGGTTACCAGCATGCGGTTGGTAAGTACCGGGATGGCTGCTTCTTCGCCATCGCTGAAAGCACCTGCCGTAGTGGTAATACGGTAAACGACGGCTTGCAGTCCTTCGGGGATATTTATTTTCCAGCTTATTGCCGAATTCAGTCCTTTAGCTGCCGTAAATGGAATAATTGGTTGCGTAAGGCCAAGTATGTCGTCAACCGGTTTCATGGTAAATGCATCAAAAAAATGCAGTTCGGCAGTACCCGACAAGTCGTGGTCGCTGATATTCGAGACTTTGGCGGTAAAATCCATTTTATCACCTTCGCGCAAAAAACGCGGTGCATTGGTAAAAATCATCAGGTCTTTTTGAGTAACCAAGGTTTTTTCTATTTGGCCGTATTTCAGGTCTTTGGTATATGCCAAACCCATCATTTTCCAGCGGGTCAGGGCTTCGGGTGCTTTAAATTTGATAAGAATTTCACCCTTTTCGTTGGTAGAAAGTTGTGGAAAGAAAAAGGCGGTTTCGTTAAAATCTTTGCGGATTAGGATGGGTTGAGACTCGCTATTTTTAGGCGTTTTACTGATTTCCTCAGCCGTTATGATCACTGCAACTGGCAATTGTTCTTTTTTTGCCAGGTTTTCACCATTTTTCTCGGTATTTCCATCAATGGCAAGTGATTCTGGTGCTGACATGTCAAATGACATATTATCAGCCACAACAGGAGCTACAAATTTCACAGAACCATACATCCTGTTTCTTCCGTAATTTCCTCCATAATCGAAATATAAGCCAAACCAATTCAGTTGATCGTATTCGCGCGAAGCAGGATAATTTGTATCTTGAGGATAATAAAACTGGTTTCCGCTTGAAATTCTGAAACATTGGCTGGCATTCCATGACCGGATTCCGTTGTAGTAATTGAAAATATCGAAACTCCAATGATGCGGAACAAATGCATCCAGCGAGGCATCATACATCCCGGCAAGCATTTCGGCGACAGCTTTTTCGCCTTTGCTGTCGCGAAGGGTAATCTGCCATTCCTCCTCCTGTCCGGGTAAAAGTTTGTCGCGGAAAGTGGCAAAACTGATATCGAGTTTTTTATTGGTGTAAGGAACATTTATCACCTTACTCATTTGAAAAGTACGGTTGTTCTTCACAAAAAACAGGTTGATGGCAAAGTTGCCACGGTACTCTTCTTTTACAGGAATGCGGATCAGCTTTTGTTCGTTGCTCAGGTTCAGGACTTCGCGGCTTACCACTTTGTCCTTATGGAGAATCTCATAGATGATGTAAGCCTTTTTGACAGGAGTGCCAATCAGGAATTTTACATCCTCGCCAGGTTCGGCAACGGGAGTTAGCAAAGTGAAAAAAGCCGGCGAAACGGCCGCTGTAGCAGAAGCTTCGGGCTGAAAAGTGCTGAAATATTTCGTGTAGATAACCTCTTCGCCATATGCATCTTTTGATTTGATTTCAATCACATACATTCCTGGTTGAAGTGCATTTCCCGCTTCAAAAACCGAGTCGGCAGCTGTGCTGAAGTTGGCGTAAAAAGCCGGTTTATCTTTTGGCCAGGTTGTTACATCGTCTTCATTTTCACACACTTCACCAGGAAAATCTTTTTCAAAATCGGCCCTCGTCATGGTAAAATTATCGGGTTGTCCCCACTTTCGTGAAAACAATACCTGGTTGGGTTTTTGAAGCTTCGAAATGCTTATGCTTCCGGTTGCTGCTACTTTTTCACCGTTCAGGTTGGTGGTTTGAAGCGAAAATTTTACCTTCTTTTCAAGGTTAATCTCATCCGGAATATCCGTTTTTATCAAAAGTGCTTTGTATCCAACCGAAATTCCTGTTTCGCAGTTGTGGCTTTCGCCGTTAATATCGGCAACATCGGCATATACCGTGTAGGTAAACACAGGGTTGGTGCTGCGTTCCATAGCAAGATCCGGAATAGCCTTGAAAGTTACCGAAAACGAACCATCGCTGCCGGTCAGCGTTTCGCCGTTGGCGATTTCCATTTCGGCTGATGTTGGCACAGGTCGCCACCCCCAGCACCAGTAAGGAAAATGCGCCTGCCTTACAACCCGGTAAGTAACTTTAGCATCGGAAACCGTGCTTCCGGCATAAGCCAGCGCTTTTCCTCGGGCAACAATAGTTTCATCCAGTTTGTACGATCCTTTGACCGGTTCAAAAGTTACTTCGAATTTGGGTCGTTTGTATTCTTCAACCTGTACGGGCACTGAACCGGTTTCGCAACGGATGGTCATCTGACCGGTAAGCACACCCTGTGGCGCGCTGAAATTGCCGCTGAACGAACCAAAATCATTGGTTGTGAGGGTTTGCTTCGAAACCACCTGTCCGTTAACATCATACAAGCCAACCTCGGTTTTGAAATTGGTTTTAAGCTGTACATCATCACCCGTTCGTTCCAGCACAATTCCTTTAAAAAAGATGACCTGCCCCGGGCGGTATATGGCTCTATCGGTGAAAAAGCGAGTCTGAACTACTGTTCTGATTGCATCGTTTTGATAAAAATAGCCCGAAAAATAATTTTCGGTGATCAATTGATCGCCTTTTGAGCTAATAACCAGGTAAAACTGGTTGTATCTCTCGTTTCCGTTTCCGGCAGGAATAGTTACCATACCCGATTTGTCAGTTACAAACACTTCACCTGCAAGTTTTTCGTACCTGCGGGCTTTCACGTTATACATCCGGTAAAATGGTTGCACTTTCACTCCTGCGAGCGGTTGCCCGGAATCACGGTGTAAAACCACAATTTCATTATTCCCTTCATTCTTCCGGCTGAGGTAGCTGATAGAGGTTCTCCAAAAACTGTTGGCAATTACAATCGCCGACTTGGCCGGAAACGAAGCATCGCTACTCGAAAGCAAAACATAATAGCCCGACGGCATGGATGGAATCTTTATTTCGGCTGAGTGACCCCTGTAATCGCCATCGTCGGGAAGTGACTGTTCCCAGGATTGTTCGGCTTTTATTTTCAAATATTTCTCAAGGCGGATTTC
>CAIXAQ010000764.1 GCA_903917425.1 uncultured Bacteroidales bacterium | reverse complement strand
CACTACTGTACGCAAAGTAGTTATCGAAAACCTGCCCTTCCTGCTCACTGATACTGTCGGCTTTATCCGGAAACTGCCCCACAATCTGGTCGAATCATTCAAATCGACCCTTGATGAGGTACGCGAAGCGGATTTTCTTTTGCATATTGTGGATATTTCGCATGCAACCTTCGAAGAGCAGGTTGAAATTGCAAACCAAACCTTAGCCGAAATTGGCTGTGCCGACAAACCTTCGATCGTGGTTTTCAACAAAATAGATGCTTATTCACACGTCGAAAAAGATCCTTTCGATCTGGCTCCTCCCACAAGGGAAAACATCACCCTCGAAGAACTTAAAAACACCTGGATGGCTAAAGTAAATGCTCCGGCTATATTTATTTCGGCAAAACAAAAAACCAACATCGACGAATTGAAAAAACTTCTGTACGACGAGGTAAAAAGATTGCATGTGATCCGGTATCCTTACAACAAATTCTTGTATTAAAAGGAACCGGCACACCGGCTTTTAAAGCTAACTCAGTAACAATTATGAAGTAAAAATCCTTATGAAGCACTTTATTTCCTTATTTGTATTCCTGCTTCTGGCTGTACTATCGAATGCACAGGTGTTTACCTCAAGTAACCTGCCCATAATTATTATCAATACCAATAATGTGCCCATCCCCGACGAACCCAAAATACCGGGAACGATGAAAATTATTGATAATGGCCCGGGGCAGATCAACTATATCACCGATCCGGGAAATATATACAGCGGCAACATCGGCATCGAAATTCGCGGGAGTTATTCGGCAACGTTACCTCAGAAACCGTATGCCATCGAAACCCGTGATATTAATCAGATTGATTCGGCTGTTTCAATATTCGGGTTTCCTGAAGAAAGCGATTGGGTGCTCCTGGCTAATTATAACGATAAGGTTTTTATGCGTAATGTACTGGCATTTAAACTGTTTAATGAAACCGGACATTATGCTTCGCGTACCCGCTTTGCCGAAGTAATGGTAAATGGCACATACAACGGCATTTATATTTTTGGTGAGAAAATAAAACGCGATCAGGGCAGGGTTGATATTGCAAGGCTTGATCCGGATGAAAATACAGGGGAACCGCTTACCGGGGGCTACATTTTTAAAATCGACTATTGGGATGCCTCCAACAGTTGGACTTCGCCTTACCATCCTATCGGGCATAGCAATTTTAATGTACATTTTGTTTATTACTACCCCCAACCCGAGGACATAAGCATACAGCAGCGCGCGTACATTAAAGACTATGTAACCGCTTTTGAATCAGCACTCCGCAACCCTTTAATACACGATTCATCGGCCGGATATTATCCGTATATGAATGTTTCGTCGTTTATTGATTACTTTATTGTAAATGAAGTTTCCCGCAATAACGACGGTTTTAAAAAGAGTTTCTATTTCTTCAAGGACCGTAACGGCAAGGACAGGCGGATAAATTGCGGTCCGGTGTGGGATTTTGACTGGGCATGGAAAAACATTAACGAATGCGCCATTTTTGCCCATACCGATGGTAGCGGCTGGGCTTACAAAGTGAACGACTGCTACCCCGATGTGAACTCGCCGGGTTGGCATATACGCCTGCTACAGGATACACTTTTTGCCAACGAACTCCACTGTAGGTGGGATTTGTTTCGCAGTAGCTTTTTAAATACCGACAGTGTTCTGAACTGGGTGGATGACAATGCCGCTTACCTTTGGCAGGCACAGCAACGGCATTATACGCGCTGGCCCATCCTGGGATTAAATGTGGGAACACCCGTTGTTGGGCCGATTCCAACAACTTTCCAGGGTGAAATTGACGGCTTCAAAAACTGGATAACACTCAGGCTTAACTGGCTCGATGCCAATATGCCGGGAAGGTGTTACAATATTCTCCATAACGAGTATTTGCAAAATAAGCTTCAGATCGTGGCCTTCCCAAACCCGGCTTCCGATCATGTTTTTATCGAATTGCCCGAACAAAATAATAAGTCCGTTTTGCAGTTATATTCAATAACCGGTAATCTTGTAAAAGTGCCGGTAACGTTTGATGGAAACCTGTTCACACTCGATATTAGCCAATTAGCTGTGGGGATGTATTTCGCCCGGGTAACAGGTAGCAGAAACGAGGTGAGCAATATAAAAATTATAATTTCCAGGTAATTTAATTGCCATGAATAACTGTAATTCAATGCAATACCGAGGTGCTTTATGAAAAAGATACTGATTCTTCCGGCAGTTTTTCTGATGCTTACATTATCTTTGCTACAAATCGCCTGCACCAAGGATAGTGGCACCAACAATGAATATCCGAATGTTACTGCAAATGCCGATACCGTGCATGGGATTATAAAATTCAGGCAAACGGATACTACAGGAACCACACTTCTTAACTGGCCTTTCGGACCGGCTATGATCAGGGCGTTAGTTGTAGAAACGGATGAACTGGCATCGGCTACAGTAAATGCCGATGGAACTTTTCAATTGGTTTTACCGGCCTCGGTACCAGGCAAATACCTGAGTAGCCTAGCGGGGGAGGCTAGCAGCCAGGGAGGCAGCCTGAAGGCAACACCCGAAACTATCAGGTTTCTCGATAATATTCAATATAAGGTTGAGTTTGTGAATAATGGCACTCCAACAAGTTTTATTGCCGGTCTGCATACACTCAAAACTGATATGTCCATCGATAAATCCTATTTCTTCAATTTTTATGATCTGGATGGCATTTTTCAGGGAACAGGTACCGCGGGAAATACTTACAACTGGACTTTTACCAAAGGCTGGGGAATGGTAGAATCCTATAAAATCAGTTCTACATCCAGTGCTATGAATTCCGGGTCAGTAAGCAGTATCCCTTCCAATGCACTCTGGATGAATTGATTATTCCTGCTGCAAAGGGAGTAAATTCTACATTCTTTCTTATACAGATTTCGAGGTTCCACATTCAAAATCTTGAGTATTACGGATTAGTCGCAATCCGGAAAATAAAAAGCCTCTAAAGTATGTTACTTCAGAGGCTTTTTTTTGGTCAAAGAGTTTTGCTTACTTTTCCGGGGTTTTGTCGCCCAGCATCAGGATTTCGTTTGCCACAATTTCGGTGGTTATGTGTTTTGTTCCGTTTTTGTCTTCCCAGTGTCGGTATGCGATGCGGCCATCGATGGCTATTTCCTTGCCTTTTTTCAGGTATTTTTCGCAAACCGATGCCAGGTTACCCCAGGCTACAATGTTATGCCACTCGGTTGAATCTTTCTTGTTTCCTTCTTTGTCGGTATAGCTGTCGCCGGTGGCGAGACTGAAGGTGGCTACTTTGTTGTCGTTTTCCAGGTTACGGATTTCAGGATCCTGGCCCAAACGACCGATTAGTTTTACATTATTTCGCAGAGTATTCATTTTTTTAAGGTTTTAGGGATTGGGATTTAGGGGTTTGGGGGTTAAAACTGAAGATTGGAAGTGGTATTAAAAATCGGACTATTTTTAAGTGGTTAATTTCAAACAGCATTACTTTTGGTGCATGAAACAAAGCAGATTTTGGGTGCTTTCATTCCTTGCCTGGAGCAATTTGGTAACCAATTTTCGGTCTTTCTACTTTTAGTATTTCATCATTCATCAACTCTCTCAATGCATGGAATACAACTTTGAAATGCTTGTCATACCTGGTTTCAAGTTCCATTATTTTCTTTGCGAGTTCTGCATTGGTCGATAAAATCTCTCTTAGCTTCACGAAGGCCCTAACAATAAGAACACTGGTTTCTATTGCCAATGGCGAGTTCAGGACACTTGCGAGCATAATGGCTCCATGTTCGGTGAATGCATACGGGTTTGAATTGGAAAACTTAATTTTGTTCAGGTGGTCGCAACTTGCGACCACCTGCTTTTTCTCTTCATCCGACAATTGAAACATGAAGTCTTGAGGAAAGCGATTTGTGTTGCGTTTTACCTGTTCATTCAGCCTTTTAGTCTTTACACCATAAATGGAAGCTAGGTCAATGTCAAGCAACACTTTTTGTCCCCTGATAAATAGAATTGCCAGGGCAATTCTCTCATCTGTTGTCAAACTCATGTTTTCCATTGTGGTTTTGTTTTTCAGATCTTGCTTTTCCGACTACTTTTTGCTTTCATTATTTGCGCCGACAAACAAAAGCTCGTTTGCGACAATCTCGGTACTGATGCGTTTTGTTCCGTTTTTATCCTCCCAGTTGCGGTAGGTAAGGCGTCCGTCGATGGCAATTTCCTTGCCTTTTTTCAGGTATTTTTCGCAAATCGTAGCCAGGTTGCCCCACACAACAATATTGTGCCATTGGGTCTGTTCCTGCCTGCTGCCGTCTTTGGCTGTGAAACTGTCGCTGGTGGCGAGGCTGAAGGTTGCTACTTTGTTTCCTTTGTCCAGGGTTTTTACTTCCGGATCCTGGCCGATGCGGCCGATTAATTTTACTGAATTGCGTAGTGTGTTCATGGTGTTGTGTGTGTTAAGGGTTAATTAATAAGGATTTCAAAAAGCGTTTTTTTCGTCAAAGGGTTTGTTCCCGATTTGATGAAGCAAAGGTATACCAGCAATTCCGGGTGATTCGGTTAATAAATATTTGTATTCGGATAAAAGTAATTACAATCGTTTGTTGTCGTTTGTAAGCGAATATTACTTATCTTTACTGACTTGTAACAACCTAAATAACATTGAATTAGAATTTCAATACAAATAGATAGGTGTTAAACGCTATAAAAATATCATAAATCCGGAGAAAATGTATTCGGAAAAGTAAACCGATAAAAAGGTTAAAATTGGAAGTTGAAGAGATTTAAGAATTTCACCTCCGATAGTTGATTGTTTAATACTTTTTGTTCCCGCTTTTTATTAAAAAGAGAATACAATTCGTCCAGAGCCAAAAATTTTATAGAATAATCTGCAATGCAATGACTGGTAAAATTATTTCATTCATCAGACGAAAGCTCCTTCGTTTAGACAAATACAGGTGGGATTATCAATATTCGGTTGGGCAGTGGGATGGACTAAAAACAAAGGTAATGCTGTTTTTAAATGCTGCAAGGAGTT
>CAIXAQ010000763.1 GCA_903917425.1 uncultured Bacteroidales bacterium | reverse complement strand
TTTTAAGCATATGGTTCTTGTTATGTTCGTGTTGTACTAAAAAAGATTGCGATCAGGAATATAATCCCGAAATCAATATTGGCTTTGAGGGATTCAATTCTTCCGATTTAATCAAAATTTCAATTTTTTTAGTTGATACAAGTTCATTTAAAACAATTGATTCAATTGTATATCTTTATAGCATATCAAATAATTTTCAGATTTATAATTGGATGCTAAGGGATAAGAAAATAGAGATAAAAGATTATAACTTTATAATCAAAACAAATATTTCCAGCGATACAATCTATAAAATTAAGTATGAAAAGTACAATGAAAAGATAGAATGTAACACATGTTACCCGTTTGGCGATGGCACTGCGACTGTGATTAATTATAAAAACTTTAGTTATTGCTTTAGACAAAATAAATATGTCAATGAAACATTAGTAATAAAAAAATAACGTTACTCAATCGAGTAAGCAGCCCCGCCAGCAAACATTGACGGGGGGGCGCCTCTCATACCCTCCCCACTTTCCACATCCTTTTCCTGTTCACTATCACTTTCGCTAAACAGACGTAACGAACCGCATCAATCCCATGATTGAATTTATCAATCGGTTCTTTGGTAGCTTTTCCGCTCTGGTCTTCCTTCCATTTATAATTCTTAAACTCCCGGATCAGGTTCAGCGACCGTTTGGTGATATGAATTTTATACCGCTTCATAATATCTAAACCTGCCAGGATGCTATCCTTCCCTTTAAAAGTGGCCACTACATTAAACCCCTCTTTTTTAATCTCATAAATGCATTTCGGCTGGTTATCCGCAATCACCTCATCCACCCACCTCAAACCCAATTCACCCATCCACTTTGCAATATCCTGGTTTGTCAAACCACGATTATAAATCAATTCATCCAGGTAAAGATCCCCACCGCACAAACCCACTTTTATTAACGCTGTCGGGTCATTGCTAAATCCAAAATCCATCCCGTAAACCACCCACTTGCACTCATCCGGAAACTCTTCACATTGTTCCCAATTCGTAAAAATCAAACCTTTGATTTGCCCTGGCAACCCCAAACCATAAACCCGCCAGTAATTTTCATCCACAAATTTCAGTTGCTCAATCTCTTTCACCACCTCTGCAGGTAGAAAGTCATAATTGTCCAGGTAAGTTGATTGGATAAACGTGCAATCCTTCCTGGGGATCACAAGGTCATAAATCCAGTGCTCCTCCATGCTCGGATTATAGTCAATAAAGATTTGCTTCTCTGTCCTGATGGAGAGCTGAATCCAGTCTTCCAGGCTCAGCTCGTTTGCCTCATTAATAAAAAGGTAGGTTCGTTTAGCTCCCCTCTTTTTCTGTGGCTGATCCAGACTGACAAACTCAAACAAGTTGCTTTTGAGCATGTAAGTATTTTCCGTTTTGTTGTGGTTCCTTTCGTCATAAAGATCCGCATTCTTCAGAATCTCAAAAAAATCCCTCATGGCCGACGCTTTCAGACTGGGCATCGTCTTCCTGACAATCGTGAAAACGGCATCCGTTTCATTCAACGCCTTGACAAGAATAAAAAGCTGAAGGATCGAGTACGTTTTCCCGCTCCTGCTGGAACCCTGGTTAACAACAATCTTAGTCGTTGCAGCCTCATTCTTCATGAACACCACCGACGCCTTAAAATCCTTCTCCATACTATTCTTTATTCTGATTGACACTCTCACCGGGTATATGTGGAGGCACAATCTCAAAAGTGATCTTTGTTATGGTTTTATCCTCTTTCCCCACATCCAGGTTAACCCGTTGCAGTTTCGGACGTATAAATTCCTGGAGGCTCACCGACAAATCAACCAATTCTTTAGGTCTCAGTTTCGCGATGCTTTCCACGATTCTTTCATCACACAAATCAAGCATCCACTCAGCCCGATCTTTAATTTCCCGGGTAATCTTGTTAGTAGCTCCTTTCGGTCGCCCTCCTTCACCCGGTTTAAATCCCTGGGTTCTTTTCTTTTCAGTTTCCATTAGTATCATATTTTGCCTATTTCCGCCTATTTTAGGCAGAAAATTCCTTTTTTATTTCCGATACACAAGTTTTTCAATTGTACTTACTGACACACCATAATCCAAACTTAGTTCGTACTTAATATCTGTATAAGTCCTCCCTGTTTTTGCCAGCTTAAAGTACTTCTCTTTTACAATCCAATTCCTTGCATGATTTGCTGGAATGAGTCCGATTTCAAACAACCTCCCGGCATCTATCCCCGTAAGTTGCTGAATTTCACCTAAAATCAAATCCTTGCTTGCTTCCATCGTTATACCT
>CAIXAQ010000762.1 GCA_903917425.1 uncultured Bacteroidales bacterium | reverse complement strand
TTCGCCAAAACGGTAATTTTTATCGTATTTGAGGAGTGCAATTTTCTTTGTGCCTTCCTTATACGTTGAATAACTGTATGGCATCAGATCCTGTCCGTCGGCTTCAAGGCGGTATTCTTTATCTGACAGAATAGTAATGAAAAATTTTAAATTCCCGATGGGTTGAGTGTGTGAAGTATCAACAAATACTTTAAAGGGTGAATCGGTGTAAATTTCGGTGGTAACGAAATTGTTCTCTTTGAAATAGGAAACATAAAAGTCTAACGATTTTAAGGTACGAGAAACCAGCGAGCGCGACTTTAATATACCTATCTGGTTCTGCAGTTTTTGTGTATTGGTGATATTCCCAAAACCAAGCATGGACTGCATATCGTTCATGCCACCTTTTTCCTCCGAAATAAGTACAGTTGATTTTACCTTATATACAGGTGTAGTATATTTATTAAATAAAAACGCGATAAGCATTACCAATACGATGGTAATAAAGAACAAGTACCAGTAGTTGAGGAATTTGTAAAAAAGAGCTATAATATCGACTGACTGCTCCTGCTGTGGTTCGTTATAATTATTGATTCTATTGTCCATTATTTAAAAAATGATGCGATAAGAAGTGCGGTTGTTATTGTTGAGAATACCAGTACATAAGGGAAGGCTTCGAAACCATAGGTCTTATACTTCATTGGTTCCACGTAAATGATGTCGTTGGGCTGAAGATAATAATAGGGCGACGAAAGAATATCTTTACCCAGCAAGTCGAGTGTTACAACATTGTTTTTATTGTTTTCGACCCTGATAACCTGTACTTTACTTCGGTCGGCAAAAGTTGTCAGGTCGTTGGCCATGGCAAAAGCTTCGAAAATGTTTAGCCTGTTTGTATAAACAGGATATTTGCCTGGGTTTTTAACCTCACCAAGTACTGAAACGTTAAAAAGGACCAGTTTTACAACTACGCTTGCTTCTTTAATGATTTCCCTGGCTGCCTTATTCAGGCTTACTTCCATTTCGGTTACCGTATGTCCCCGGGCTTCAATTTTTCCTAAAAGTGGAAAAGTGATATATCCCGAGTCGTTTACCAGGTAGCTGGTCAAATAGAGGTTTTGATCACTGTAGGTCACATAATCCCTGTTACCTGAACCTGTGGCACTTGCAAATATTTCGTTGCTTTTCTCGTCCAGCGTCAGAATCTTGATGTAGAGGTAATCACCGGATTTAAGTCTGTAATCAGGTATTTTGTTCTGGAAATCATAAACCTGGGCTTCACCTTCTTTCTCCTGTAAGTATTTGATTTTTGAGTAAGGTACGCACGAAATTACAGATAAACTGATGATTGCTATAAAAAACAGTTTAAATGCAATGGATTTTTTGTTCATATAAAACAGTATCAAATTAAGAAATTATTTAAAAGGGTGCAAAGATATAATAATTAGAGACGATAATTATGTATAACATTTGCTTTATTTCATTTAATGTGCTATTATAGTACCAGTTCACCTCTTAGAGTGGCCGCTGTACACGAAACAATTTTAACTTTTACATAATCGCCAGGTTTAAACGCATCACGCTGAAAAACAACTACTTTGTTCTGACTGGTGCGGCCAAAAAGTTGCTGATCCGAACGTTTCGAAACACCTTCGGCAAGGACCACAAATTCTTTTCCAACTTCCCGTTTATTGCTCTTCAGCGAAAGTTCCTGTTGTAGGCCAATGATCTCATCCAGGCGACGACTTTTTACTTCTTCGGGTACATCATCAGGATATTTTTTAGCCGCAATGGTATTTGGCCGTTCTGAATATTTGAACATATAGGCATAGTCGTATCCTACTTCGCGCATAGCCGAAATAGTGTGCTGATGGTCTTCCTCCGTTTCGGAACAGAATCCGGCAATAATATCGGTGGTAACGGCACATCCAGGAATAATCCGGCGTATGGCTGCAATGCGATCCATGTAACAGTCGCGGGAATAACTGCGTTTCATCATTTCGAGCATATGTGTGCTGCCCGATTGAATCGGCAGATGAATGGATTTACATATATTCTCATGCGAGGCTATCACTTCAAGCAGATCGTCTGATATGTCTTTAGGGTGTGATGTAGCAAACCTCACGCGCAGCAGAGGATTTACCGAAGCTACTTCTTCGAGTAATGCCGGAAAGTCAATGGAAATCCCGTTATCCTCCCAGCGGTACGAGTTTACATTCTGCCCAAGCAGGGTGATTTCACGAAAGCCTTGTTCAAAAAGCTCAAATGCTTCTTTTACAATGGTTTGCGGATTACGGCTTCGTTCTTTGCCACGTGTGTAAGGCACCACGCAGTATGCGCAGAAATTTTCGCAGCCACGCATAATGCTGATAAAAGCTGTGACGCCACTGCCACCCGTTCGTACCGGGTTAATGTCGGCATACGTTTCGTCGGCCGAAAGCAAAACATTGATCGCTTTCTGCCCGCTTTCGACCTGTTCCAGCAATTGCGGCAACTGCCTGTATCCGTCGGGACCAACAATCAGGTCGATGTGGCGTTCTTCTTCCAGAAGTTTATCTTTGAGTCGTTCGGCCATACAACCCAATAACCCTATAACCAAACCGGGATGTTTGCGTTTGAGGGCGTGCAACTCGTTAAGTCGGTTACGAACCCTTTGCTCGGCATTATCGCGAATGGAACAGGTATTCAGCAATATGAGATCAGCGGCTTTTATATCGGTTGTAGGCTCGTAATTCAGTTTTTCGAGTATTGAGGCCACAATTTCGCTGTCCGAAAAATTCATCTGGCAACCGTAAGTCTCAATAAAGGATTTTTTTTTAATCTCCACGTTATCAATTCGAAATTTAAGTTAATACAGGATTTTTTAAGGGGTGCAAAATTACAACAAAAAACTTTGCAAATTGTTTCAATCAAGATTCAGTTAATCAGATATATAGTTGCGAAATAGATGCGTAGGCCGGTGGACGATTCAAAGTATCCATACAAACATTATTAAGGTATATATAACAATATGTCTCTTCAGTTGTAATTTTATTGCTTTACTTTGCACCCGGTTTTCCGATTTTAATCAAAATAAATATGAGTAAGAATCTTGTTATTGTTGAGTCACCGGCTAAGGCTAAAACTATCGAAGGCTATCTGGGGAAGGATTTTACTGTAAAATCCAGTTTTGGCCATGTTCGCGATCTTTCGACCAAAGACCTTGGTATTGAAGTGAATAACCATTTTCGTCCCGTTTACGAAGTAATGCCTGATAAAAAGAAAGTAATCAGCGAGTTGAAAAAACTGGCTGACAGTGCCGAAACTGTATGGCTCGCAACTGACGAGGACCGTGAGGGAGAAGCCATTTCGTGGCACCTGGCCGAAGTGCTTAACCTCGACCAGCAAAAAACAAACCGCATTGTTTTCCATGAGATTACGAAATCGGCTATTACCGAGGCAATAAAATCGCCACGGAAAATTGACCAGAACCTTGTGAATGCACAACAGGCGCGCCGTGTACTCGACCGGCTTGTTGGTTTTGAGTTATCGCCCATCCTGTGGAAAAAGGTGAAACCATCACTTTCGGCAGGTCGTGTGCAGAGTGTTGCCGTAAAACTTATTGTCGAGCGCGAGGAAGACATCCGGAAGTTCGAATCTACATTTGCATACAAAGTTTCCGGATTGTTCGAGGTGAACAACGAAAAAGGAAATGCTACCTTTAAAGCCGATCTGCTCAAACGTTTCCCAACACTTGACGAAGCGCGCGACTTCCTCGCTTTGTGCGCCAAAGCCGCGTACTCGGTTGCCGATGTCGAGAAAAAGCCAGGCAAGCGTTCACCTGCTCCGCCGTTTACTACCTCAACTTTGCAGCAGGAAGCAAGCCGAAAACTGGGATTCTCGGTAAGCCGCACCATGACAGTTGCCCAGCAACTTTACGAAAGTGGCAAAATCACCTATATGCGTACCGACTCGGTCAACCTTTCGCAGACCGCGTTAGGCATGGCTCAGGATGAAATCATACAGCAATACGGCAAGGAATACCACAAATCACGTCAGTTCGCAACCAAAAGCAAAGGCGCCCAGGAGGCACACGAAGCTATCCGGCCAACCTATATGAATCAAAGTTCTATCGAAGGCGATGCTGCTCAGAAACGGCTTTATGATCTGGTCTGGAAGCGTACCATCGCTTCGCAAATGGCTGATGCTATCCTTGAAAAGACAAATATAAATATTGACCTTTCGAACAGCAAAGAGCAATTTGTAGCCTTGGGCGAGGTGATTAAATTCGACGGATTTCTCAAAGTATACATGGAATCGACCGATGATGATACCGAACAAACAGAAGGATTGCTGCCACCCGTTGCAAAAGGCGAAAAGTTAGGTATGCATCACATCGAAGCTGTTCAGAGGTTTACCACTAGTCAGCCCCGTTATACAGAAGCCAGCCTGGTGAAAAAACTGGAAGAACTGGGTATTGGGCGTCCTTCGACCTATGCGCCAACAATTTCGACAATCGTAAAACGCGAATATGTTGTAAAAGAAGATCGTGACGGGAATACCCGCGACATCAAACAGCTTATGTTGAAAGACGGAAAAATTAAGGAAACCGTAAAGCACGAAAAGTTTGGTTTCGAAAAATCAAAACTCTTTCCTACCGATACCGGCGAACTTGTCACACGCTTTTTACAGCAATATTTCGACGATATTATGGATTATAATTTTACAGCCAGTGTCGAAAAGGAATTTGATGAGATTGCTGACGGGCTGAAAGCATGGAACCTGATGATCGGTGAATTTTATACTCCATTTCATAAAAAAGTACTCGAAACCCTCGAAAGCGGGGAAAGAGCCAAGGGGGAAAAACTGCTTGGTTTAGATCCAACTTCGGGAATGAATATTTATGTAAAATTAGGCAGGTATGGCGCAATTGCCCAGATCGGGGAAACCGATTCGCCTGATAAACCCAAGTTTGCCGGATTACGCAAAGGCCAGACCCTTGAAAGCATTACACTGGAAGAAGCAATAAAGCTTTTCGATTTCCCGCGCATGCTCGGGCAGTTCGAAGATGCCGATGTTACGGTCGCTATAGGCCGTTTTGGTCCTTATGTATTACACCAATCCAAATTCTGTTCCCTCAAAAAGACAGATGATCCGGCATCGATAACCATTGAACGGGCCATTGAACTCATTGAAGAGAAACGCACCGAAGCCGCAAACCGTACCATAAAATCGTTTGCCGAACGCCCCGATATTCTTGTGTTAAACGGCCGTTATGGTCCGTATATCGCCATTGGTAAAAATAACATTAAAATACCCAAAGGCTCCGATCCGGCAACGCTTACCCTCGAAGAATGCATTAAATTGGGCGACGCTGCACCAGCCCCGGCTAAAAAGAAATTTGTTGCCCGTGCCAAGAAGTAAAATTGCGATAATGTGCTAATGCGATAATTTGACAATTCGGTAATGCAGTTTGGTAGCCTGAAGGATTTATTCATAACATTATAAACTCATATCTCATAACTCAGACCTACATGCATATCTCCAGCTACTTTAAACCGGTTCAGGATATCATGCTGCCGCAAGTGGCAGCCCATAAGGGCAAGCGGCTGGGCGAAGTTTTCAGCAAGCATACTGACCAAGTTGGCTTCCCTGAACTTGGGGAAATCCAAATTGCTATCTTTGGAGTGGATGATGATCGTAATGTAGTGGATAACCATGGATGTGGAATGGCTTCGCTTAGTGTGCGCGAATACCTGTACAAACTGTTGTCCGGGAATTATGAAATGCAAGTTGCCGACCTGGGCGATATTATGCGCGGAGACTCGGTTGAAGATACTTATTTCGCTGTAACCGCTGTAGTTGAGGCACTTCTGGAGCTTGAAATCATTCCGGTAATTATTGGAGGAGGTCAGGATCTTACCTATGCCATGTACCGGGCCTATCAAAACCGAAAAAATATTATCAATATTGCGGCTGTGGATAATATGTTCGACCTGGGTGAAAGTGAATCACGGCTCAATTCCCGCTCGTACCTGAGCCACATTATCTTACACAAACCCAATTTCCTTTTTAATTACACAAACATAGGTTATCAGACTTATTTTGTTGATCAGGGTGCTATCGATCTGATGCGCAACCTGTTTTTTGATATTTACCGGCTGGGAGTGCTTCACAACGATATCGCCCAGGTTGAACCGCTTGTGCGGAACGCCGACTTGCTTTCGTTCGATATGTCGGCCATCAGGCAGAGCGATGCTCCCGGAAATGCCAATGCCACGCCGAATGGTTTTTTTGGCGAGGAAGCCTGCCAAATCGTGCGCTATGCCGGGATGAGCGACAAAATCACATCTGCCGGTTTTTTTGAAATGAATCCTGCTATGGATCGCAACGGGCAAACAGCGCATTTGCTGGCGCAGATGATCTGGTATTTTATTGATGGATTTTATCACCGGCAGAATGACCATCCTTCAACTGGCGCAGATAATTATATCCGTTACAATGTGCAGGTTACCGATTTTAACGATGGAATTGTTTTTTATAAAAGCAAGCCAACCGACCGCTGGTGGATGGAAATAAAATGTTCGGACAACATACGCGAAAAATACCGCCGCCATTATGTAGTTCCCTGCACAGCAGCCGATTATCAAACGGCTCTTGAAGATGAAATCCCTGATCGCTGGTGGCAGGCATACCAAAAGCTGATGTAAATTTGCCTGACAACCAGGTACTTGTTTTGAAAAAACTGTCGGTTTCAAGCGAAAAGGACTCTTTACCAATCACAGAAAATCTGTATTCGAAGAAAAAATATTCCCACTCAAGCCAATCCCCTGGAGTGACAACCTAACTGCCTAACAGTCCAACAGCCTGACAGCCCAACAGCCTCATTCCCCGAAGTTCTACTTAAACGCCTTCTCTAACAACCCATCACCACTCAGTCTGAGCCTGTTAAAATAGGAGGGAACCTCCTTGCCCATAAGTTTATCCACATAAATTTTAGCGAGGTATTGCCCAAGCATAAAACCTTGTCCCCTGAAACCAACAAACAACCCAAGGTCGGGATCAAGGATCATACGTGGTTCCACATAATAACCTGCCCAAACAGCCTGGAAACCAACGGAGGAAAGTTGTGGCAACCAGTCAACAAAAACTTCGGATACAATCTCAAGAAATTCCTTTGAATTGATTTTCAGGTTTTTATCCGTTTCCATGGGTTCGACCTGTGGTGAGGCACAGCCAATAATCTGGCCTGTTTCCCCTAATTGCTGACCGTAAACAGCAGTAAAACCTTTGTACTTTCTGCGATCGATAAGCATATCCAAAGGTTGCCCGTTGATACCCATATTTGGCAGGCGCCTGGTAATAAAAGCCTGGTGTTTAACAGGATACAGTCCGGTTTCGATGCCAAGTTGTTTTGCGAATTTATCAGCTTCAGGGCCTAATGAGTTTACAAAATGTGGCGTATGGAATTCAACATAATTTTTTTCATGATCTTTGGCCAGTATGATGTATTTCCCGTTTTCTTTTCTTACATCAAGCAACTGGCAGTCTTCAAAAATTCTTCCGCCTTTTTCGATGCCAATACGGCGAATCAGATCAATTACGCGGCCAGGAGTTGCCTGCCAGCAATCGCGGGTTATTTGTGCAGCCTGGTAGTGTTTACCCAGGTGTGGATTCAGGTTAGGTGAAATTTCCCTCTGGTAATCTTTTGGATCGACCATATACGAATCGGACCACGAGCGGGAATCATCCAATGCTTTGTAGGTTGCATCGTCGTGTGCAAAAGTCACATAACGGGTGGAAAGGAAGTTAATATCACGAATCTTTTGCAGTTCCTTGAAAATTTCGAGATTTTTCCGGGCAATATCAGCTATTTCGGGCAAACTGAAAGCCGGC
>CAIXAQ010000761.1 GCA_903917425.1 uncultured Bacteroidales bacterium | reverse complement strand
TAGCAAGCCAATAAAAAACTGTTTATAGAAATAAGCTCTGCAAAGATTGTAACTCGCTCAATTTGACTATCAAAAAATATTAATTATTTTTTTTCATAGCAGGGATATTGCTTATAGAGGATAAAAAAAGCTTAAAATAAAGAGTAAAAAACCGAACATATGTGCGGAAAAATGAACACTTTTTTGATAGGTGGATGGGTGGATCGGTTGATAGGTTGATGGGTGGATCGGTTGATAAGTTGATGGGTGGATCGGTTGATAGGTTGATAAGTTGATGGGCGGATAGGTTGATAGGTGGTTGATAAGCGGACACTGAGTAAAGTCAAAGCCATGATGGATTGATGAGTTTGATAACGAACTCGAATGGGTCGGCAAAAGCCCACCATGCAGGCTCTGCAATACCTTTGAGCGGTTGTTATTATAAAAAACACTGAGAGTAACAATTACTTCCGTATGGCGTATTGCTCACAGCCGCATGAAGCACCGCTTGCTGCAATAGGCGTGCCTCTTACTTAAAAAGTTCCGGGATTCGGCTATAGGATTCCTGCAAGGAGATGCAAGGGAATAGTGTATGGTTTTGATAAGGCTGAACTTTCAAAACATCCTTCCCATTGAAAAGGCCTATACTTTTAATTGTGGAAGTTGGTTCAGTTCCTTTATTTATTCGCTTTTTTTGATTGCAATATTATACTTTTCCATTTTCCGGATAAAAGCGTTGCGCGATATGTCTAACATTTCGGCAGCCGCTTTCTGATTGTAGTTGCAATTTTTAAGAGCATTCTGTATCATTTTAATCTCAATCATCTTAAGGTCGGACATTTCATCCTTAGGCATTTTTTCCGTTGCTTTTTGTTGTTTTACAGGAAAATCGTCAGTGCCGAGCAGAGTGCTTTTAGAAAGAATAATGGCACGTTCGGCCATATTTTTTAATTCCCTTACATTTCCGGGAAAATCATACTTTGACAGCATTTCAAAAACCTTTTCCGAAACCTGTATATTCGGTTTGTTAAAGCGGGTTGCATAATCTGTAACAAAATGATGAAGCAATGGCCTTATGTCTTCGGGTCTTTCGCGAAGCGGCGGAATGTGTATATGCAGGGTATTAAGGCGGTGTAGCAGGTCGAGCCTGAATTTTTTCTCCGCCACACTCTGTTCTATATCGTGGTTTGTTGCCGAAACAATCCTGAAATCGGTCTGAATAGTTTTTGTATCACCAACCCGGGTAATTACTTTCTCTTCGGTAGCGCGAAGTATTTTTGTCTGCAGGTTAACAGGCATATCTGCAATTTCGTCGAGGAATAAAGTTCCCTGGTGGCACACCTCGAAAAAGCCCATTTTATCGTTGATAGCACCGGTGAATGAACCTTTTTTATGGCCAAAGAACTCGCTTTCCAAGAGCGATTCGGTAATTGCACTGCTGTTTACAGCACAGAACAGGTGGTCTTTCCGGGAACTTGAATAGTGTATGATACGGGCAATATTTTCTTTTCCGGTACCACTCTCGCCGGTAATCAGCACATTAGCTTCAGGGTAATTCGCGGCTGTGAGGGCTTGTTCAAATACTCTCAAAATTTTAGAACTAACCCCGATAAACTGACGGTCAATTTTCTTTTCGAGTGTTTTCGAGATTAATGAATTGCGCTCTTCCAGGTGCTTCAACCTCCGCTGCATCAAGAGGTATTTCTGTGTCCGCTCAATGGTAATCTGCATGTCGATATGCCTGAAAGGCTTCCGCAAATAGTCGAAAGCCCCCAGGCGCATAGCTTTAATAACCGTATCCATGTCGCCGTGAGCCGAAACCACTATTACCTCCATAACGGGGAACTGTACTTTTACTTCTTTCAAAATATCAAGGCCGTTAACACCCGGCAACCGAACGTCAAGGATAAAGAGGTCGATGTCGTGAACAGCCAATATTTCTTTTGCAGCTAACTCTGTATTAGCTTCAAATGAAATGAATCCCGAATTTTTGAAAAATTCACTTAGTTCTTCGGTAAACTGTTTTTCATCGTCAAGTATCAGGATTTCTATTTTGTCTTGTTTTGTCATTACTTCAACTTAGTATTGTATTTTGAAATTTCATTTTCTTCATTTCTATCGCTTTTTTCTCCACAATGGCATGATAAAACTTACATAGGATTACTTCCAAGAAAAAAAACATTTCCCATTTTGTATTTTTTAGATTGACCTGTCATCTTTCGCTTTATTGACTTATTCCCTGATCTTTATACTTATTTTAAATGTTGTTCCCAAAAATTCGTTGTCCATAATATCGATAATGCCATTCAGATCTTTAATTATCTGGTACGAAATGGATAAACCTAAACCAGTTCCTTTGCCCGAATCCTTTGTAGTATAAAACGGGAGCATGATGTGATCGATATCATCCTTGCTGATACCGGTGCCGTTATCGGTTACCTCGGCAACAACATATTGGTTTTCGACATAGGTTTTTATCAAAATGAACATATCGAATTCCGTGTGTTGATTGTCTTTCTTTTCGAGCAGTGCGTCCTTGGCATTCGACAATAAATTAATGATAACCTGCTCAAATTTAATGGTATTACCAACAAGGGGAGGCAGGTTTTCGTGCAATTGCAGGTTAATGTCGATTGCTAAGTGATTGAATTGTTCCGACACCATTGAAACAGCATTTTTAATGCTTGTATTAATGGAAAAATCCGTCAGGATATAATCGTCGTTGCTGCGCGAGAAAGCCCTTACATGGTCGATGATATTCCTGATCCGCGTAATGTTATCAAATATTTTGTCTATTTTCCGTGCCAGATATTCTTTTTCCATGGCCTTTTCCTTGTTGGCCTCAAACAAAATATTATCCATTATCAATGAAATAATATTTAAAGGTTGGTTTATTTCGTGGGCAATACCTGAAGCCATTTCGCCAAGGTTTGCCATACGATCGGCATGAAACTGTTTAGCTTCCATTTTCATACGCTGGGTAATATCGCGGATGATCATCATGAACGACATAGGAACACCTTCGGCATCCTGTATGAGAGTCGAACTTATTTCACTGAAAAACAGGGAAGCGTTTTTTCTCCTGATTTTCAACTGTGTATTTTGCACCAGCCCTTCGCTCAATGTTTTTTCAATTATTTCCCTTGCTATCGGCATTTCGTCAGTTGGCACAAAGTCGAGAAAATCGAGCCCAAGTAAGCCGTCCCTGTTTGCTGAACCCAGCAACTCAAGCCCAATTTCGGATACTTCCAGAATAATCCCTTTCAGGTCGATTAACAGGATACCATCGGGCGACGAATTCAATAAAGTCCTGTATTTCTCCTCGTTTACTATCAGGGCCTGTTCGGCCATTTTTCGCCTGGTTATGTTGCGAATGGTATTCTGCATTCCCAAAATACTGTCGTTCACCCGCACCATTTTTGCATTGTGCGACAACCACCTCACTTCGCCTAACCTGTCAATAATGCGGTATTCGAACTCGAATAAATCCTGCTGATTATGATACACTTCGTACCAGGCTTTGTTGCACTTTGCCGCATCGTCGGGATGTATTATATCAGGTACACTCATTCCGATAAAATTTTCGGGCGAATACCCAAGAATATTTTCACATTGTGGGCTTATAAAAACAATTTTTCCATAAGCGTCGGTGAGCGTAGTAAGGTCGTTGCTGTTATTCACAACCGACTTAAACAGTTCCTCGCTTTTGTGCAGTGCTTCTTCGGCAGATTTGCGGGCAGTAATAACTTCGAATATTGCCACAAAATAGCCTTCTTCGGGGCAATACGCTGCTATTGAAAGCCACATTTTCAAAGGTTGAACATATGCCTCAAAAGTTTCGGCAATACCGGTTGATGCCACCCTTCCAAAAGCAGCAATCAATTCAGGGTTTGATTCGGCAATACCTGGTATGATTTCGGATGCTTTTTTCCCAACCACATCTGTCAGCCCGGTCAGGGTTTCAAAACACTTGTTTACTTTAAGACATATATAATCGACCGGGATGTTGTTGTTCCACAACATCTGGCAATAGGCGAACCCATCGATCATATTTTCGAAAAGTGAAGCAAAGTGAGATTCGCTTTCGCGCAGTTTTTTTTCGGCAAGTTTCCGGCTTGTTATATCCTGCACAGTACCCACTATCCTCACAGGTTTGCCTATTTCGTCATAAGTTGTCCTTCCTTCGGCAATTACATCGTGAACGGAACCATCCTTGTGGATTACACGGTATTCGAGAATCGGCGAACTACCATCTTCCAGGTTCTGGCCCATGCTTTTGGTAAACTTTTCAACATCGTCAGGATGAAGCACGCTTAAAATTGCATCCGCATTTCCTTTGTATGTTTCAGGAGCTATATCGAAAATGCGGAACATTTCTTCCGACCATTTTACGGTATTTGTTACCATATTCCACCGCCAGCTTCCAAGTTGGGCAATACGCTGGGCTTCTTCGAGGTTCGATTTGCTTTCCTGAAGTTCTTTCTCTGCCTGTCGGCGACTGCTTATATCACGGATAATACCTGTAAAAAATATTCCTGATTCGGTCTCCCATTTTGATAATGACAATTCGATCGGGAACTCATACCCAAGTTTATGAAGGCCAACAAGTTCGATGGTTTTGCCTACAACATGATTGTCGCCGGTATTCAATAAACGTTCGATATTTTTGGAATGATGACCGGCAAATTGTTTTGGCATTAACAGGATTAGTTCTTTCCCCATTATTTCGGACTCGGAATAACCGAATATCTTTTCGGCACCCCTGTTCCACCCGGCTATTATTCCTTCATGGGTAGATGTAATGATAGCATCGCTGGCCGATTGGGTTAATGACCTGTATTTTTCTTCGCTTTTTTTCAGGGATGTTATCACACCCTTTAAATCATGGGCTGATTTTTCGATTATGGCTGCATCGCTGAGAATTTTTTGTTTATGCCTGAAAATATCAAGGAATACATTGATTTTACTTAACAGGATTTCGTTATTAAACGGTTTAAACATATAATCAACCGCTCCTGCATTATAACCCTTAAACAATTCGAGTTCATTGAAATTGCTTGCTGTAAGAAAAATAACGGGCACTTTATCTCCTTTTCGTTCCTCATTCAGCCTGGTTGCGAGTTCATAACCATTCATATTTGGCATTCGCACATCAAGAATTGCGAGTGCCAATTCAACATCCCGGCTTTTCGACAAAGCCTCGATGCCTGAGACTGCCTTAATAAGGTTAACCTCCATCTTATTAATTATAGCCTCGATTAAAAAAAGATTTTCCGGGGCATCGTCAACAAGGAGTATGTTTGGTAACTGAATCATGGTGGAATAACGAACTTTGAGAATTTTAACGTTTCAGGAGCATTGAGCAGTATTAAAATGCATTCCGTTTTATTTGCGACCTTAAACAGCAGCAGGAAAAAGCTGGATTAAATCACAAATGAACTAATTTCAAAAGTGAGGAAACTCCATTCCAAATTTCTCCGGATATAAACAGAAGGCACATGCAGAGAAAATTTTTATTATGATCTCAAACAAAGTGGAAGTATGGCCGCAGGATCAAGAAAAGTGTGTCGCTCTGGTCCATTGTTAACTCCTCTTCAAGTTCCGACTTTTACTGAAAGGTTTCAGTAAAAGTACACATTAAAATGATGCAAAACAGATGAAACGGAAAATATCTATATTGACTGCATTCAATGATGCAGGCAATCTTCAGTCAAAAAAAAACAAAAATATTGATCTACTGTTGATTAATGGGTTAATTGAAAATGCCGGAAGTCAGAAGACGGAAGTCAAAAATCAGAAGTCAGAAGTTCTCTTGACAACTTCTTTTATCCTATGAATTTGGGGCTTTCTAGTCAATTACTTTTATTCAAATCGCTTCTCATTAGTTGGAATAAATTTCAAATTAGTGCTTTCTTCCGTCTTCTGACTTCGGTCTTCCGGCCTTTTAAAACCAATTCCAATAAATTCATAGTAGAACCAAAAATATAAATAAATCAGAATGATATCCTCACCATACTTTTATCCAATTTGTATTGATGTCATTGATATAGAACCCATTACCGTTTTATCATTAAAGAACGAGATTTCTTCCTTTTCGTCTTTAACTGCCAGGGCATAAAGCAGTGGTAAATAATGTTCGGGTGAAGGAACGGCTAATTCCACATCATGACCTAATTCCCGGTAATTGATCAACTGATTGTGGTCGTTTTCAACAATCAATTTCCTGAATTTGGCGCTCGCTTCCTCGGCCCAGTCGAAACCCTGATCTGTTTTATTCCAGTCGAGAATACGGAGGTTGTGCACCATATTGCCACTCCCGATAATTAAAATTCCTTTTGTTCGGAGTATCGCCAGTTCTTTTGCAAGATCATAATGATGTTGAGGACTCTGAGTATAATCGAGGCTCAATTGTATGACCGGTATATCCGCGTCAGGATACATGACTTTAAGCACGCTCCAGGCACCATGATCGAGGCCCCATTTTTCATCGAGGCCAACCACGGCTTTAACTACCAGGCTTTTAGTCTCCTTAGCCAATTCAGTTTCGCCAGGTGCAGGGTACTGCACGGCGAACAATTCCGGAGGGAAACCTCCAAAATCGTGGATTGTAGGCGGTTTTGCCATTGCCGTCACAAAAGTACCCCTGGTTTCCCAATGGGCTGAAATGCAAAGTATGGCTTTAGGCTTTGGTAAGGATTTAGTGATTGATTGCCAACCTTTTGTAAATTCATTCTGTTCAATCGCATTCATAGGGCTGCCATGCCCGACGAAGAGCACAGGCATATTTGCATTGCTTTCGTATGAGCCGGTTAATGCATTTAATTTATTCAGATTCATCACTACTTAATTAAACGGGTTGTCATTTATAAAATCAGGCCTGTAACAATTACTACTCTCCAATTCCTGGACCCAGCCCTTATAAAAACCCAGGTTTTCGAGTTCGTTTTTCACAATTTCATATTCGTGCCGCGAAAGAGTCCTTCCCAATTCCGGGTGATTCTCCACAGTTTTTACGGGATAATACTGGGACATTAACGAAACGGCTATCGATGTCGAAATATCAGCAATGGATCGCAAAACCTGCATACTATTTTCAATATGCCCAGGTAAAACCAAATGGCGGATAATCAATCCCTTTTCGGCATGACCGGTTTCATTCATGATTAAGGTCGAACCTTTCTGATGGTACATTTCCGAAATTGCAGCATGAGCTATTTGTTGATAATCAGATACTTTTGAGAATTTACGAGCTAGCTTGTTGTCGTGATATTTATAATCAGGCAGGTAGATATCAATATAGCTTTCGAGCGACCGTATTTCTTCCACTTTATCATAAGCATTTGTATTGTATACAAATACAGGCTTATAATCGAGCAATCGCAAGGCTTCGATGATGGCTTTTACATGGGGTATAAAATGCGAAGGCGATACAAACCCGACTGCATGGCAACCCCCATCTAATATACGGGTTATTGAATCAATTACTTCATGCAATTGCATCTCCTCCCCTACTATTCCGCCGCGACTGCAGCTGATCTGATAATTCTGGCAATAAATACACGCAAGATTGCACCTGCTGAAAAACACGTTGCAAATACCTGAATTTCCGCTGATTACCGGCTCTTCGCCATGATGAATACAAATAGAACTGATATTAAAACCAGCATTGCTTCCACAAACTCCAACCTGTCCATGTAAACGGTCAGTACCGCAGTCGCGCGGACAAATGTAGCAAGACGCCAGGGGTTCAAAAAGAAATTTAAGACGGGATTCGGGTAATACCGGGTTCACTCTGCATGAATTAGTCTGCAAAGATACCGGTTTTGAATCTTTCGTTATTCATGTTCCTCAAGCGCATTGTAATAAGTTACCAGTTTTATCAGATCGTCGGTACTGCGAACCTTGTTGCCGGTAATCCGGAAATAATCATCCATTTCCTCCTTGTGACCATTTAATACAGCAAGTGCGCTTTTTCGGTTGCATAAAACTTTAACTGCCGGCTTATCCGGTTTACTGATAAAATAGTACTCATCGATCAGATACTTTGTTTCGGGCTCATCACCTGCAATAATAGCGTCCGGTAAACGGTATGTAACCACCCTCTTGAGCAGCAATTTATTTTTCCCGGGAACGATCACTTCAAAATAGCCCTGCCGGATGCTGCTTTCGCACTGAAAATTACCATATACAAAAGTGTGACCATCGAAGGACACCATTTTTAATTCCTGTGGCGAAGCAAAAGCAAGAGTATCCTCACCCGAAATAAATTGCATCTGATCCAACCAAAAGTTATACCGCAGGTTATATGTATCTATCGCACTTCCATCGCGAAGCACAACCGACCCTCGCGGCCAGGCTGCGCCTACATAGATCTGGCCTTCTATCCCTTGCAATTGAAGCGGGTGGGCTGCCGCACTCGAACCCGGGGATGAAATGTAAACTTCCGCAGTTTGGGAAGCATCATTAATGAGCGATGTGGATTTCGGGTTAGGATTTACGCTGCTAACCTGGGAGCTTGCTTTTATGGCAAAAACAACCATAAAAACAGTAAGAAAGATCAAAACTGTAGTTTTCATGGCATTTATATTTGGCAGCCTAAATATACGGATTTTTTCGATATGATTAATCCTTTTCGAATAAAATAAATAAGTGCTCCTTCTAATTAATGGGTCAATTGAATATGTTGGAAGTCAGAAGACGGAAGTCAGAAGTT
>CAIXAQ010000760.1 GCA_903917425.1 uncultured Bacteroidales bacterium | reverse complement strand
CTGGAATCTGGCTAAAAAAATCTTAGTTGACTCACATTTTCAAATTATCAAATTATCAAATTATCAAATTATCAAATTATCGTTTTTTTGAAATGCATTTGAATCAACTCCAATAGTACGGATTGGATGATAGGCTTGGTAATGTAATCGTTGCAGCCGGCTTTTAGTGACTTTTCCCTGTCGCCTGTAAGCGCATATGCTGTTTGTGCAACAATGATCACATCTTTATTAAACTCACGTATTTTCCGCGTGGCTTCGTATCCGTCCATCAGGGGCAGGCGAATATCCATCAGCACCAGGTCAATGTCGGGGTTCATCCGGCAAATTTCAACTGCGTCAACACCATTCATTGCTTTTAAAATTTGTTTATCAAGCGTTTTCAAATCTTTGACCAACAACATTTCCGAAACTTCATCGTCTTCAACAATCAGTATTTTCAGTTTTTTACCCAGATTACTGCTTGCATTTGCCGATGATATGTGCGGAATACCAGGTGTTTGTTCAGAAATAGTGCTGTGAGGCAAGGTAAAATAAAATGTTGAGCCTTTTCCGGGTTCGCTTTCAACCCCGATTTTGCCTCCATGCTTTTCGACAAATTCTTTGCATAGTATCAATCCCAGGCCGGTACCCTCCTCGTTGTTGGTACCTTTGGTCGAATAACTCTCTTCGATCCGGAATAATTTCCCAATACCGTCCCTGGATATCCCTATGCCGTTGTCGGCAACCGACACGGTAATCCCACCCGTATCCTGCTTTGCCGAAATGGTAATCTCTCCGCCTGCCGGTGTATACTTGATCGCATTCGAAACCAGGTTACCTAAAATGGTGCTGATCATCGGCCTATAGGCAAATGCAGAAATAGGATGCACGAGTGTTGTTGTGATATTGATAGACTTTTGCTCTGCCATATCAGTAAATAAAGGCATCATATCGTTGATATAGTCCGCCATTTCGAAATATTCAGGATTGAATTCCATTCTGCCTGATTGCGAACGAGCCCAAACTAACAAGTTCGTCTGCAATTCCACGACCCGCTTTGCTGACCCAAGTATAATTCTTGCATAATCATCAATGCTTTCGTAATCCTTTGCCTTCATCTGTTGCACCAGAATTTCGCTAAAACCTAATATAGAGTTGAAAGGGCTTTTAAGATCGTGGGCAATGATTGAGAAGAACTTGTCTTTGGTAACGTTGAGCTGGCGTAATTCAACGTTTTGTTTTTCCAGTAATTCATCAACTTCTTTTTTTTGTATAACTTTCCAGGCACTATCCATTAAGATGGTCAGATGTAAAACATCCGTTTCGTCATAATCGGTTTCTTTATTGCCAACGCCGATTACGGCAACTGTTTTACCATCAATTTGTACCGGAATGGTAAGAAATTTATCCAAATGTGCATGCCCTTCAGGATAGCCTTTTTTTAACAGGTGGGGGGCATTAAAATCATTTATCAGTATTGGCTTTTTTTGACGTACGGCCTCACCCCAAACCCCTGTTTCGGACAGTTTGTACCTGGTTTTTGTTTCCGCCACTGAACACTCTTTCATTACCTGCTTTGACCAGGAGAATAATGTAAATTCCTGAAGTTGTTCATCGTAAAAGTAAATATATCCTATTTTGCTGTATGTAAGTAAAAGCGCCTGCTCTAAGGTAAAATCCAATATTTCCTTTATTGTTTCGTCATTATTTTGCAATATCTGAACCAGGCTGATCAATCGCTCATGCTCCGCTTTCAGAGCTTGCTCTGCTTGCTTACGGACAGTATTATCAATAGTAAAACCTCCCAGCAGCATTTTCCCTCTCAACAAAATCGGATACTTAATAGTGGTATAAGTACGCCCATTCAATTCCTCATCAAACTGAATAACTCTGCCTTCTGAAACAACGGTCCAGTCATCGGCTATTATTTGCGCAGCCAATGCCGCAGGGAAAAGTTCGTGCATAGTTTTGCCAACCATATCTGAACCCGAAATACCAACCATATCAACAAAATTGTTACTG
>CAIXAQ010000759.1 GCA_903917425.1 uncultured Bacteroidales bacterium | reverse complement strand
TTCAATAAATTGCAGGTCGCGGCCCGGGGCAATTTTTATTTTAATACGCTGATAGCCTTCTTTCATGTATTTTTCCATAACATGAAGCAAATCAGGAACCGTGTCGCTGATACCAAGACTTACACCCACGTTAATTTTTTTCTGTGTTCCTCCAAGCATTTTTGACAAAGAGATTCCTCTTGACTTTGCGAAAGCATCATACAATGCAGCTTCCAACCCGGCTTTGGCCATCATATGTCCGCGAACCTTGGCATAACTTGCAATGGCTTCCTCCACACTGGCAATATCTCTTCCAATGATTGACGGAATCAGGAAATCATTCAGAATATGCCAGGCAGTCGGCACTGTTTCGTACGAATAAAAAGGAGTTTCTTCGGCAACGCACTCGCCCCAGCCTGTGACGCCTTCGGCATCAACACGCACCATAATGTGCTGTTCATCATATTCTGTCCCCATCGAGGTTACAAACGGAGTTACCAGTATCATTTTGGTGTGACGGAGTTCAATTCGGTCGATTCTCATAGGTGTTAGGGTTTGGGGGTTTGGGTTTAGGGGTTTTCAAAAGGAGAATTTCTTTTAGTACCATTCCTATCTGAAATTACTTCTTCACTACTCTCAGCACTGGAAAAGTTTCCCCGGTTTTAAGCAAATACCTGAATGGTTCGTAGGTTACAAGGCCGAGTTCCGATTTTGGTTCGAGTGCCAACACTATCATATTGCCTTTTAGTTGTGCTGTAGGAATAAACAAATAGTCGGAAGCGTTAATTTCACCTTCAAAAATCTTTGTCTCAACCACAGGATTAATTATCATATCTCTTTCAAAATCAATTGAATCTATACCTTTAATAAAATACTGCTCAATTTCCTGGTTTTTCTGTTTTTTGAATTCTGTAATGATGAGTTCATGTTTACCAACCCATTCCACCAGGTCTTTAGCTTGTTTGGGAACCAGGTAACCCTCAGGTTTCTGCACATCGTACAGCGTTTTTACCACCGGCCGGTAATCATTTACGATCACGACTGTATCCTTATGCGTCGAATATGAGTACATAGGAAGGGAAAGTTTCTGCCCGTTGCCGAAATGATCCGACTGTATGGAAACCTTTGGATTTGATTTACCGGAAACCAGGATTTTACGGTCGGATTCAACCATCTTTTTAATTTCATTTTTATGAAGGCTTACATATTCCAACATGCCCCGCATACCGCACATTTGTCCTTCAGCCCGGCGTTGCAGGTTTTCAATAAAATTATCTTCGCCGTTTTTCCCTTCCTGTATGAACGATAAAGTATTCAATATCCCGAAACTCTGCCTGCCATCGTTAATATCGAATGTGCTGTGCCTGATATAATCTATCTCCGGTGGTCCTCCGGGACAGTACTCAAAAGACGTATATTTATTCTGGCTCAGGTAGTTAAGAACAAAAGGCAGGACTTCGGTTTCCGATATTTGCCTGATATTTTCCGAAACATTCGGATTGGTAGTACCGCCAAGAGTTTCTTCGGCATTTTTACGGTGACCATATTTTTCCCAGTCCTCGCCATAAGGCGAATATTCATGCACATCCATAGTAACTTCGAACAGGTATTTGTCGAAAAACCGATGCAAAGCCATGGTTTCGGGTTCGGAAAGAATGAGATGATTGCGGTTGAGGTCGGTGGCATTCCCGTTACGCCTTTTGTTGGCTTCGGAGCCATCTGGGTTCATTTGCGGAACGATCGCGAGATCAATTTTATCCAACAGGTACCTGTTTTCGGGCTTAAGCATGGCTTGTGCCAAGAGCAATGCCCCTTCCTTGCCCGATTGCTCGTTGCCATGCTGCTGTGCCATAAAAAGAACTTTGATTTTCGATTTATCCTGTCCGAATTCCGACGTAGAAAACTTCAAAGCATATAAATTTCTTCCCTGTACGCTTTGCCCTATGATTTCAACTTTTACCAGACCCGATTTTTCATCCATTAAATTGACAAATGCCGACAATTCATCATACGAAGTAACTTTCTGATACTTGTTCTTCTCGAGGGGTGTGGAAATTTGTTGTGCCAAAAGGTGTGATGCAAATACAAAACTGATCAAAATAAAAACGGGTAATTTATTCATATACTTTACGTTAAAAAAAAATTGGTTGCTCCCAAAAGGCGCTAATCAAAGGATTGTCATCTTTATTCCAAAGGCTAAATTAAGAAGATTTGTCGGGACTAACGACCAGGAAAATTAATAAATATTGAAGTCGAAAATATTCTGATTTCGAAAATGAAGGCCCGGAGTCTCCCGCCAAATGTTTTGCCGATCGGTTTCGATGTAATATCCACGTAACCTCAAAACAAAAAATCTTAAGTATATTTGAAGCCTTAAACCTATTCTCTGACTTCAGAAAATAAATACACTAAATCTTATCATCATGGATATAAAGTCAGTAATTAAAACACAGATAGATAAACTTCAAAATATTCCTGACAGAAAGGAACTTGCGTTAGGCGAAATTATTTTCAATAACAACGATTGCCAGGTTTTATCGCAATCGGGAGTCAAATTCGAACTGATTGTCGATTCTCTAAACGGTGGCGGTCAGGTTGAATATTCGCTTCATATTATGGATGAGGATGTTTTTCCGGCTCAGGACGGTGTTCGTGTGGATTGGAACCGGAATACCTATGCTTGTTTGCTTCAGGTCGAAAATGAACTGAAGTTTCTCGATCCCAAAGAGCCTGTTGAACACAAGAAATACACCCGCGAAGGAATGGTAAAGAGGGTGATGGAGGAACGCATGCAAAAAGCCATGAAAGCCAAATACCGCATGAAATGGGCCGCGAATATCCACGGTGACCATATCCTGATGAGCGATACCGGGATAAAATATAAAGTCTTTCTGCGCGATTTCGAAAATGAAACCGGCTACAGCGACAGTATGGATTCGCGCCTCAACAAACTGGGTACTACCAAGCATATCATGTTCGCTTTTCAAAAACTGAAAGAGGACAAAGCTCTTTACGACAGGCTGAACAAGACTTTTCCTTTCATCGAGGTGTTTTGCGATCCGCTCAACGAATATAAAATCACCTGGCATTACCCACATACCATGCCAGTGGATGAGCAACTTCTGATATCGAGGTATTTCAAAAAATCGTCATTTATCGAAGACTCTGAACTTAAAAAATTCCTCGGTTTTATTGAAGCTGCCGGGCAGTACCCGCGCATACGCATCAGGCCCGAAGTGCAGGAAAAAATTGAATCTGCTTTTGAAGAAGAGGTACTCGAAAACTTAAGAGCAGACTATGACCCCGATTATTCTGCCATAAAAGCAGAGCTTTATCCGTATCAGAAAGAAGGAGTAGATTTTGCCCTTTTCCGCAAGGCTGTTATTATTGCCGACGATATGGGTTTGGGGAAAACGATACAGGCCATTGCCACAGCTGTTCTGAAAAAGAATATTTTCGATTTCAAAAAGACGTTAGTGGTTTGCCCGGCTTCGCTGAAGGAGCAATGGAAAAAAGAGATCGAAAAGTTTTCGGATGAAACAGCCTTGGTCATACAGGGACTTCCTGACGAACGCGAACGACAATACCAGGACAAGGATCACTTCTTTTTTATAGTTAATTACGAAACCATCCTTCGCGACCACCTGGCACTCAACAAGGCAGGTTTCGACTTCCTGATCCTCGACGAGGCGCAGCGCATCAAAAACTTCGAAACAAAAACGGCTTCGTCCATCCGCAGGTTACACTTCAAACATGTATTGGTTATTACCGGCACACCCATCGAAAACCGGCTGATTGACATCTTTTCTATCGTCGGAGCCATAAACCCATATTTCTTCGGGCCTTTGTGGGAATTTTCGTACCAGCATTGCCTGTTCGATCCCGAAAAACACAACAAGATAAACGGGTATTACAACCTGCAAAACCTGAACAAACGGCTCGAACCCATATTGATACGACGCGAAAAAAGGAAAGTATTGGACCAGTTACCAGACCTGCAGCAGATAAACGTGCCTCTGAATTTATCGCCCTTACAGGCTGATTACCACGCTGGGTACGCAAAAGGTATTGCGCAGATTATACGTAAGAAATTCCTTACCCCTTACGACCTGCAAAAACTGCAGCTTCTGCTGGCAAGCATGCGCATGGTGTGCGATTCCACGTACCTGATTGATGAAGAAACCAACGAGTCGCCCAAATTAGAGGAACTGAAATACATACTTCTCGAGAAACTGGATGTGAAAAATTCGGATCGTAAAATCATTATTTTTTCGGAATGGATAAAGGTTCACAAACTTATCGGGCATATTCTGCGCGAGAACAACATCGGTTTTGCCGAACTCAACGGCAGCGTTCCGGTGAAACTGCGGGGCGAACTGATACGCAAATTCGAAACTAATCCGCATTGCAAAATATTTCTTTCCACCGAAGCCGGGGGAACCGGTCTGAATCTCCAGGTTGCCGACACACTTATCAATTTCGAACTTCCATGGAACCCGGCCAAAAAGAACCAGCGCATCGGGCGCATCGACCGCCTGGGGCAGAAAAGCAACAAACTCACTGTTTTTAATTTCATTACCCGCAACTCCATCGAGTCGCAGATTGCATCCGGCTTGCTGGTAAAGCAAAACCTTTTCGATGGCGTGCTTGATGGTTCGAGCGAAACCAATTCGGTCGATTTCTCGACCAAAGGCCGTTCCCAGTTTATTCAACAATTAGAAGAGTTTATTGCCGAAACTGAAAAAGCCGACGCATCCGAACCAGCTTTGGCTGTAGCCGAAACAGAGATTAGTTCAATCGAAGACAACCTGCCCGAATCCGACTCCATCAACGTGCTGGAGGAGCGGGAAGAAATTCAGCCTGAAGCGGCTGTACAAACGCCCGAAAAATCTGGTGAAACTGAGGTTCAGGATAAAAAAACTATCGAAATTGAACAGGTTATGAATAGTGGTATGCAATTTCTTGCCGGTCTTTTCAAAATGTCGACAGGTAAAGATATGGGTCTCGAAAGCCAAACGATAGAAGTGAACAAACAGACCGGAGAGATAATAATGAGATTTAAACTTCCGGTGTGATCGCGGAATGAAATTATATCTGCACGGCCTCTTCTTTACTTGTTTTAGCCGATTACACAAATGTTCGACGAATTTGAACAACTAAAGACGTGGTTTTCATTGGCTTAATAATAACCAGAATAGCATAAAACACGAAATCCCCGGTCAATCGACCAGGGACTTGTTTTTATGGAGTAAGGCAAGCTAAATTTAATAAATATTAGCTGTATTCCGGTAACCGGTCTTATTCATATACCAGTCAGTATAAATGGTTCCTGATGACTGAGCCCATTCGGCATAGTGAAGGTATGTTTGCAGTAGATCTGCCTTTTCAACCGGATAGACAAAATCATTCGGGACTTCTATAGCAAAAGGCAAGCCCGATTTCGAGCGGTAATACAATCCCGCTCCAGGATCCGAAGCATCGTTTAATGAGCCGAAATATACCGGGTTAGCCAATTGAGTTGGTGCATGGTCCTTCAAATGTATTTCTTTTCCACGATCCTGGTTTACGAAGATAAACGGGTTGTATGGAGCTGTGCCTATGCTGGTTTGTGGTGTTGACAAATGAACTGTCACAGTTTGTACCTCTGTTTGTACCGCGTATCCTCCATGTACAGCATTTATCAGCGAACGGCCTAACAGCGTATTTACTGCATCTACCGGGATAATTACCGTGTTTGTGGTGTGCCCCGATTCATAACCTTTGGGATCAATGTTAACTACAGTGCCTACTTTAATGCATCCTGTTACGCTTGCCACATTGGCTGGAGCCACATTTAATGATACACCAAAACCATTGTCGAAAGAAGCCCCGGATGACTTTATTTTGAATTTACTAACCAGGTCAACAATCTTATTCTGGGAATTGGTAACAATTTTATAGTTAAAATTCATAACCAGGTCGTTACAGTCGTAATCGCCGTAAGCAGGCCAAAGATCCTCGAACGCGTAGGAAGCAAAATCAGTTTCATTGGGGTAGTACGAATTGAAGGCGCGCGTGGCATCATTTGGATAGGCATCCAGTGCATCGGAAACACCATCCCCGTCAGCATCTATTAATGCTGGTGCAACAACTGTAATTACAAGAGTTTTGGTATCGTTACCGCCGCTGTTGGCAGCAGTAAGTGTCACATTGGTTATTCCTGTTGAAGTTGGTACCCCGCTTATAACCGAAAAATCTGCATTGTATGATAATCCGGCAGGCAGGTTGGTTGCATTATAAGTGATTGGATGAGTTCCTGTTGCCGTAATTCCATAGCTGAATGGCTGGTTTTGAATACATCCTTCCGATAAAGAACTGCTAATTGCGGGAGCCTGAACAGGATCGATAATAGTGATTACAAGTACTTTCGAGCTGTTGCCATATTCGCTTGTAGCTGTGAGTGTTACATTTACTACATTTGCCTGCGATGGTGTGCCGTTAATTGTATTGGTTTCGTTGCTGAAATACAAACCTGCGGGCAGGTTCGACGCATCAAATGTAATGGGGGCTGAACCCGATGCCGTTAAGGTATAAGTTGAAAATTGCTGGCCTGTAACAGCATGGGCGGTCAGGCTGCTGGTTATGACCGGTGGATTACCTACTGTAAGAACCAGGTTTTTATTGTTGCTGCCAAAACTATTACTTGCCGAAATAGGTATGGTAAAAGTGCCTGCCGAAGTTGGTATCCCATTTATTACGTGGGTAGTTGAATTGAATGTTAAGCCTGAGGGAAGATTGGTTGCATTGTATGTTACAGGGCCTGTACCGCTTGCAACCACTTCATAAACAAAAGATTGGTTTACAGGTGTATGTGCTATAACCGCACTGCTGATTACCGGGGCTGAACCCGGTGTTATAATGGAAAACACAAGAGTTTTCGAATTGACGCCAATTAAATTATCTGCTGTGATGGTAACATTTTTAACCTGTGCATTCGTAGGTGTTCCACTAATTGTGTGTGTTGAAGCGTTGAAAGTAAGCCCGTCAGGAAGGTTAGTGGCAGTATAGTTGATCGGGTCAGTTCCGGTTGCAGTAATTATGTAAGGAGTAATAGGTGTACCGGTCATACCTGCGGCTGTGAGTGAGCTTGTAATCGTGGGCGCTACCGGTGCGCTGCAGTCCTGCGATGGAATGGTGTAACCCGGATTGTGCCAGGTGACGTGAGAACCAAACGTGCCAGTTTTTGGACTGACAGATGAAGCCCAAATATCAATATAACCTGAAAGTGTAGCCGCTGATATTCTGCTTGAAGATGAACTCAGCGCATGAATCTGGGATCCTTGCGATGCTGAACCGGCAATAAAGCCTTCAACATTTAATGTCCCGGTTTCGATCAGGCTTTGCAAACCCAGTGAGACGTAGCCCTGGCCGGTAACATTCATTTTTCCCGTAATCTTAATGTACCCGTTCGGGTTGTTCACTAATCCGGGATTTGATGCTGATCCCGTTGTAATCTTAAATGCCTCTTCCGATGAATTGTTATTGCAAAACAACTGGCAATAATTCAGTATCCTTCCGTTATCCTCGGTTAGTATTTTTCCCGTAACAGTAGTTTGGTGTTCGTTTATGAACATACCCCTTACACTCAAGTCATTCGATATAGTAAGTGCACCCCAATTGTGAATGGTTGCTCCACTGCTGATCCGTAAGTTTCCTTCTTCTCCTGACTGGGCAAAATTTGCTGTGCCGAAGTTCTCAACCGTTCCATCTAAATTAGAGATCGGAACAGTTACATATCCCGAAGGTGAAACGATTAATTTGCCCGTGCTGCTTAGCGAAGTAATGTTAGCCGTGCCACAAACCCTGACCGTTCCGCCCGAATTAATGGTTAATTTCAGGTTGCTGAGCAATACTCCGGGCTGAACGACCGATGTTTGTCCGGAATTGATGGTGTAAGAGCCATTCACTGTAATGGAAGTTCCTGTATTGCAATCATTCGACTCCATTCCATCCATCGATTTCAATCCGGATTGCCCGAACGAATAAGTAAGCGTAGTACTTTTAATAGGAACTGCAACGTATTCGTTTAATCCTAAAGGCGAAATTTTCCCGATCCAGAGTTCTTTCAGCCGCGAAGCTACCCTAACGGAAGTTTTATACTGCAAATTACTGCTAACTGCACCGGTTGCAATCACTTTTCCACCGGCTTTAGGATCATCTTCATAAAGCTGAATCACTGAAACCAATTGCGTTCCGGAAACAGCAGGTATGCTCACAGAAACCTCGAGGTTGATGAAATTGTCGAACTGAAAGGAAGGATCCACCACCAAATCAGTAAATTTAGTCGGCACATTGGAAGATGAGTCATCTGCTTTCTTGCAGGAAGTCTGGCTTAAAAGTATCAGCAAAAAAACTAAAGCTGCTGCCGCTTTGGTTGCTGTCTTTAACATTTGTATGGTTTTCATAAACATTTTGTATGTATTAATGTAATTTTGTATGTGTCTCGCGAAAAAGGATTTTCTTTTTTTAACAGTAGTGTTTCAACAACACATTTTATGAATGAAGAAATTCATTACTCTCACGCATTTTTGACTAAAACAAAAATTAGGCCAAAAAATAATTGTTTAGCTAACATGCTTATATTAAGCTTTTTATGAATACTCGTGAATAGTAAAAGTTTCATGAATTGTTGCATATTGTTGTTTTTGTTGCAAATTGCTACTTTTGTTGCAAATTGCTACTTTTGTAGCGGGTTTTTTAAATGTGGGCAATAACCTTTTCGAATCTGACTGATGGTTTTTATTTTCACCGTCCTTTCGCTATAAATCCCTTTACCCTGATTATATATAAATCAAAACGAAAAAAGTAATAATAAATCGACTCCTAAAACTCCATAATGAAGAAATGACACCAGAATACTTTCACACAAATGTTCACAAACCGCTGTTATACAACACCATTAACTAAGTTAGGCGTTGTTGCTTAAAACCTTTGCAGTATATAAAGACCCCGTTCAAACGCACTCTTTCTTCGGCAGTATTCGGCACTACTTGATTACTGCTTGATTTCTTTGCTGACTTTAGCATGTTGAAAAAATTAATTATTCTTCACTAAATTGAAATCCCTTTCAAATGATTCCTGATGAACTCGTAAAATCCGTTGTATCAACCCTGACTAATCGATTCGAAAAACCGGTTGAAATTATTGAAATCCGGTCGGTGGGTGGGGGTTGTATCAATGAAGCTTTTTCGATAAAAACCAATGTTGGCAAGTATTTTATCAAATATAATTCGGCTGCGGCCTTTCCCGGAATGTTCGAAAAAGAAGCTGCTGGATTGGAATTACTGGCTGAAACCAAAACCATTGAAATTCCGGAAGTGATCGATACCGGCGAATCTGAGAATTTTTCCTGTCTCTTGCTTAAATACATCGAAAGTGGCATCCCCAACCGTAATTCCTGGGTTGAATTCGGCACAAAACTGGCTGATTTACACCGGAATACACACAACTTTTTCGGTCTTGATCACGACAATTATATTGGTTCCCTGGTTCAGAAAAATAATCCTCATCCCGATTTTTTTAGTTTCTTTATCTCTGAGCGCATCGAACCTCAGCTGAAAGAAGCACGTAATAAAGGTGCTTTCACTCAAAGCGAAACGCGCTGTTTCGATTCACTTTTCAAATCGCTGCCTGATATTATTCCCGTCGAAAAACCGGCTTTACTCCATGGCGACCTCTGGAACGGTAATTTTATGATTACGGCAAACACTTCACCCTGCCTGGTAGATCCGGCGGTATATTACGGTCACCGCGAAGCAGATATCGCCATGACAGAGCTTTTCGGCGGGTTTGATCCCGAATTTTATTCGGCTTACAACCATGCATGGCCAATGGAGAAAGGCTGGCAAAAACGGGTGGATATTTTTAATCTTTACCCTTTGCTAGTGCATGTAAATTTGTTTGGTGGAGGTTATACCGCACAGGTTATGCGGATTATCCGGCAATTTTGAGTAATTTCGGGCTCGGTAATTTGAAAAAGATACCCAAGCGAATAAATCAGACATTTGAGGATCTCTCTTTTCAAGTGAATTGTTGACAAATTCTTCCCTGTTTTACCGGACTAAATGCCTATATTTTGACATTGAATAAAGTTTTGAATCATGAATAAGGATACCGCCATTAAGCTTTTTGAAACCCGGCAAATCCGTTCTGTTTGGGATGATGATGCCGAAAAATGGTATTTCTCTGTTGTTGATGTGGTTGAAACACTAACCGATCAGCCTAACCATCAAGGCGCAAGAAATTATTGGAAAGTACTGAAAAGTAGATTACTAAAAGAGGGAAATGAATCGGTTACAAATTGTAACCGGTTGAAAATGGTAGCTGAAGATGGTAAATTAAGAGAAACCGACGTCGCTGATACTGAACAACTTTTCAGGCTAATTCAATCCATTCCTTCTCCTAAAGCTGAACCTTTTAAACTTTGGCTGGCAAAAGCCGGTCGCGAGCGCATCGACGAAATTGAAGATCCTGAAATAGGTTTCGACCGGTTAATGGTAACTTACCTTAAAAAAGGATATAGCAAGGAGTGGATTAACCAGCGACTGAAAAGTATTGAAATTCGCAAAGAACTTACAGACGAATGGGATGACAGGGGCGTAAAAAAAGGACAGGAGTTTGCCATTCTTACCGACGAAATTACTAAAGCATGGAGCGGTTTTAGTGTTAAAGAATATAAAAATCACAAAGATCTTAAAAAGGAAAACCTTCGCGACAACATGACCAACCTGGAATTGGTACTGAATATGCTGGCAGAAGCATCCACTTCTGAAATTTCAAAGGATAAAAAGCCAAAAACATTTGACGAAAATAAATCTGTCGCCCGTAAAGGCGGCGAAGTAGCAAAAGCTGCCCGGCTACAATTAGAAAATACCACAGGCAAAAAAGTGGTGACAAAACAGAATGCAAAAACAATACAGCAAGCCAAAAACAAAGAAATCAATAAATAATTTCGCCACTCCACTTGTCGCCCCTCGCCCCTCTCAACATTAAAAACAACAATTTAACTTAAAAACATTGAACTTTTCAACATTCGGCTTCAGCCCAACCCTTATGGAAGGCATTGAAGCAATAGGCTACGAAGAAGCAACCCCGGTTCAGGAATCCGCCATACCGGTAATTCTGTCAGGACGCGATTTAATCGCCTCGGCACAAACCGGAACCGGAAAAACAGCCGCATTTCTGCTTCCCGTCATCGAAAAACTTTCGGCCATGCCCCACGATAACCAGGTGAAAGCCATGGTAATTGTGCCAACACGCGAACTTGCCCTGCAGATTGATCAGCAGATGGAAGGATTCTCGTACTACACAAAGGTGAGTTCCATTGCCATTTACGGCGGAACTGACGGGACAGTTTTCTCGCGCGAAAAACAAGCGCTCACCGAAGGTGCCGACTTGATCGTTTGCACGCCCGGACGCTTAATGGCGCATCTGAATATGGGTTATATAAAATTCCCGGAACTGAAATTCCTGATCCTTGATGAAGCCGACCGTATGCTCGACATGGGATTTCACGAGGATATTCTGAAAATTTTGTCACACCTGCCCAAACAGCGGCAAAACCTGATGTTTTCGGCCACCATGCCTTCCAAAATACGGCACCTGGCAAAGCAAATCCTGCACAATCCGTTTGAGATCAATATCGCGATGTCGAAACCGGCCGAAAAAATTGTACAGAAAGCCTATGTGGTTTACGATACACAGAAAATCCCGCTCATTAAAATGCTGCTGAAGGAAACCGAAATGAAACGGGTTTTGATTTTCTGTTCCACCAAGGAAAAAACCAGGCAGTTGTACCAGGAACTAAAAAAAACGGGTATCAAAGCGGAAGAAATCCACTCCACCTTAGAACAGGCAGCACGCGAAAATGTAATTATCCGTTTTAAAAGCGGAAATATTCCGGTTCTTGTGGCTACCGATATTGTTTCGCGTGGAATCGATATCGAGGATATTGACATGGTAATTAACTACGATGTACCACACGATGCCGAAGATTATATACACCGTATCGGCCGCACAGCCCGTGCATCGGCCGAAGGAACAGCGGTAACGTTTATCAACGAACGCGACCAGCCACGATTTGGTGCTATCGAAACCTTACTCGAACGGGAAGTGGAAAAATCACCTGTTCCCGAAGCCTATGGCGAAACGCCTGCTTACAATCCTAAAATGAAGCGCAAAACCGAAGGCAGGAGTTTTGCCGGAAAAAGAAAAGGTGGGAAAAAACCGGGTGGAGCTGAAAGGAAACGATAATCGGGAAAGTGCCTTAACAAGGAACGGCATACTTTTTAAATTACTCCCTGCAAAAATTTGATTTAGTGCTTTTTGCGATTTGAGTATTGTTCACATTCTCGCCATAAAGGCATCCTTTATATGGTTCAGAACAACTTTTCCCCCTCCGAGTAATATTCCTATTACATCAAAACGGGTTTCACCTTTGAAATCGGCAAATTGAATATAAGCATCGGCTGTTCGGACAATCGCTTTTTGCTTGGCTGGTTTTACTTCCATTTCGGGCTCACCGTAATGATCGGTAGTACGGGTTTTTACTTCTACAATCACGAGCCAGTTTCCGTCGCGGGCAATTATATCCAGTTCGTCGTGGCCAAAGTGCCAGTTGCGGTGCACTATCCGGTACCCGATATGGCGAAGGTGTTTTTCGGCCAGATCTTCACCGATTTTTCCGAGTTCGTTATGATCCGCCATGTTCTAACCTAAAATACTATTTCAAGAATACAGTTTTAGTCGGTTGGCAAGCAAGTTTCTAATCTTCTTTTTTTTGTTATTCGAAATTGCAATTTTTAGTGTTCGGATTTATTTACAGAATTGTCAATTTCGTTATATCTTACACAAAACTAACTTTTTACAAACAGTTTAATCAGGTACAAGGCAAGATAAATAAAGGCAAAAAAACCTAAAAAGAACAATGCCGGTTTTAGTATTTTCCTGAAAGTAGCCTTTTCGGATGCCGGTTCACCGGAAGTTAAAAACTGGAGCACTACGCTGTCCTTACCGATATTCAGCTGAACTTCCCGCCCCAGGATCAGTGCGCGGTTATCGGCAATATGGCCTGCCGGAAAATTGAAACATACTGGTATTCCCGCTTCATGAGCGTATTCGGCAATAATCTGCTCCGCTTGTTTCCCAAAGGGAATGGCATTGTCGTTCATTTTGGTAAGCCCGCCAACAAGTATGCCTTTCAGACCCGAAAGTTTTCCACTATGTTTCAACGAAAGCATCATACGATCTATATGATACAGATACTCATCAAGGTCTTCAATAAATAAAATTTTGTTGTCGGTTTGAATATCCGAATCCGTTCCGATGAGCGCATACAGAAGGGATAAATTTCCCCCCGTCAGCAAACCGGACACATTTCCCGGCCTGTTCAAAGAGTGAGCTGGAAAGAAATATTCCAAGGGTTCGCCAAATAGCGCTTTCCGCAACGATTCGGTTGCATTTTCCACTCCTTCATCCTGAAAATTTATCGGCATTATAGCATGAAGGGTTTCAATACCAAAGTAGGTATGAATATGCGAATGCAGTACGGTAATATCGCTGTAACCTACAATCCATTTGGGATGTTGTTCAAAAGTGCTGAAGTTTAGCTTGTCGATGATGCGGGCTGTGCCGTACCCTCCCCGTGCACAAAAAACTGCTTTAATTTCCGGATCATCGAGCATCGTTTGCAAATCGGCCGCACGATCCTCGTCGGTGCCCGAAAACTGATCGCTTTCGCCAAATAAATGCTGCCCCGTAACTACCAGCAATCCCCACGAACGGAGGGATCTGATAGCAACTTCCATTTCGGAAGGAGAAACTTTTCGCGCCGTTGCCACTATGGCTGTTTTATCGCCGGCTTTCAGATAGGGAGGAGTAATCATTGGATGAGCCTAAGAAAACTCAAAGATAGTGAATACGGCGATTGATTCTATCGGGAAAGAAGAGGTAAATATGACGACTTTTGACAGGGCTAAATCATCCTAAAAGATTAACAAGGTTCACGCCGAAAATTACCTCTAAAAATAAAGATTTCAAGTATCTGGTCGTTTTCGGTCATTTTGTTTTCGTTGTGGATGTTTCTCCGTAATTTTATCCTTTAATATGCTCCAAAACTATGATTGATTTAAAAAGTATTCAGACCGAGATTGATGCCAGTTATCTGTATAAAGTACTGTCCGACAACGAGGAAGACCCGAATGTAGCAAATGTTTTCCGCCAGATGAGCGAAATAGAGCATAGTCATGCAGTTGCCTTCATAAAAAAAAGCAATTTGGATATTTCGGTGATGCCTTCGCCTTCGGCACGAGCCAGAATACTGAAACTGATAGGCAAAGTGCTGGGTTACAACTACATTCTGGGCGTTTTGCTGGATACCGAAAAGAGCATTTCGTCATCTATAGTAAGCGCAAGGAAAAAAAGCAATATGCCCGATTCCATTTCTGATACGGCGCATGTTTCCATCCTGAAGAATATAATAAATATGCAGCCCAATATTTCGGGTTCGAACCTGGCGAGGTTCGAAAAACGCCACCGTTCGGTGGGTGGAAATGCGCTGAGGGCAGCCGTATTGGGAGGCAACGACGGCTTGGTTTCCAATTTCAGCCTGGTAATGGGTATTGCCGGCGCTACAAGCGGACAAACCGGGGTTTTATTAGCCGGACTTGCCGGGCTACTTGCAGGGGCCTTGTCAATGGCTTTAGGAGAATGGATTTCGGTGAAAAGTTCGCAGGAACTCTCTGAAAATCAAATGCAATTGGAAATGGATGAACTGGAAGCCAATCCCGAAGGAGAAGAAAAGGAATTAGCCTTGATTTATATGTCGAAAGGAATACCCGAAACGCAGGCTCACGAAATGGCTCATGAAATAATCTCCGATAAAGAGCAGGCTCATAAAATACTGGTAAAAGAAGAGTTAGGTATCAATACAGAGGATTTACAAGGTTCCGCTATCGAGGCTGCCGTCACCTCCTTCCTGTTGTTCGCAGTGGGTGCAATCATCCCGGTTATTCCGTTTTTCTTTATGCAGGGTGCAAATGCCATTATTGTTAGTACCGTGTTAAGTGCCATGGGATTATTCCTGATCGGTGCTGCAATTACATTGTTCACAGGTAAAAGTGTATGGTTTTCCGGATTCAGACAAGTGATTTTCGGACTGGCTGCCGCCGCCATTACTTTTGGAATCGGCAAATTGATAGGTGTTTCCATTGGCGGATGATGATTGCTGTTCGATAACTGAGACTCAACTATTTATAATTTATTGGTTAAATTGTTTTGTCGGAAGTTAGAAGACCGAAGTCGGAAGTCCCCCTAAAAACTATTTTTTCCACTACCCGAAGCACATTGTACAACAATCAACTTTGTTCGACTTTTTCGTGTTGATAGCATCTAATATCGTGTTAGCAGACTTCGGTCTTCTGACTCCTATCTTCTGACTTCGGTCTTCCGACTTCCGACTCCTACAAGCCATATTCCAGACAATTCATGGCAGTAAACTTCTTTTTATAAACAGGCCCACTTTCATTACAGTAAGCAACCCAGGCACAACAGTACTCCAAACAACAGAATGCAGCCATCCAGGAAGCCGTGATAGTATAAAGGAAGGCTTTGCAGTTTTTTGCTGTTGATCACAAAAATTGTTAATGTGCCGGTAACCAAAAAGAGTACTATTATTTGAGGCGTTTGGTTATTCCAATAGTGAATGGAAGCAATAGCCATGAAGAGAATCAACACTAAATTTGAAATCTGAAGAGCCTTAATTTCTCCCAATGCTATCGGAATGGTTTTTATTCCTGCAACCCTATCGGACTTTATATCGCGGATATCGAAGGGAAGGGCAATCGCAAAAAAGAAGGTGAAACGCTCAGCTAAAATTAGGAGTATTTGGTTCTGACTGAACACATTTTCGCCTGACATTAAAGGTAAGAGAACCGTGGCAGCACTCCACACTAAGGCGATAAGCAAGGTTTTAATTCCCGGAATATGGCTAAAAAACAGACTGTTTCCGCGTATACCGGGAGCCGGGATTGAATATAGGAAAGAGAGTAATCCAAGTGGGATCAGCGAAAATAAAATTCTGGTTTGAGCGAAAAACAAACTTACTATTAGCCCTGAAATTGAGAGCATTAATAGCATTTTCAGGATTCCCCGATGATCAATACTCCATCTGTTTTTTTCTGACAGTTTAGCCTCCTGATTTTTATACACTGCGACAAACCGGTGTAAATTATAATCAAAAATTGTGGCGAAGAAAATGATAGCTAAACTAATGTCGAACTGGGGTCTCAGCCCAAATTGCACCCGGGTCGCCATCGCGAGGCTCACGGCAGCAAAGGCAATGAAAATATTGGAATGTATTAAAAAGCGGAAAACTTTCAAGAGAATTTGCCTGGTTTGCATGTAAAACCACCGAAATGAGCAACCGCTTTCATAATGTTTAAATTCAGGAAGCTTTTATCCCGTAATGCGACGAGAGTATCTTCGAAAACCACGAACCGGGTAATATGCGTTTGAGCAAAACAGCAAATTTCTGTTCGAGTGTTGCTATAATATAGTGATGGCAAGGATTTTTTTGCTCAAGGATGCGGGAAAGCTTTTTTGCCAGAAAGTCGGGCGATAACCCGCCTTTTTCGTCTTTCTCAATAATAGCGAGTGACTTCTGGAACTGGTTTTCGTAAGCACCTCCGGCACCGGATTTCTGTACCGGTTTGCGATTGGCTGTGAAATTTGTGAAAAAATCGCCCGGCTGAATCACTATTACCTTAACATTATATGGTATCAATTCCATCCTCAAAGCTTCGCTCAGGCCTTCAACGGCAAATTTGCTCGCTGAATAAAAACCCTGGTAAGGCAATCCCATCAAACCGCCGATTGAACTGATATTAACGATGGTTGCCTCGTTTTGCTTACGCATGGGAGGCAAAACAGCCTGGATCATGTTAACATAACCGTTAAAATTGGTGTTCATTTGCAGGCTGATATCTGCGGGTGAAGAATCTTCGATTGAACCCGAAATGCCCATTCCGGCATTGTTGATCAGCACGTCGATACGCCCTTCCTTTTCAAGAAGAATGGCAACCGCTTTCTGAACCGAAACAGCATCCGTAACATCGGCCTGAAGTACTTTGATACCTGCTGTCAAATCGGTGATTTGCTTTCGGCTAATGCCGTAAACAATGTTTCCTTTACCGGCAAGAATCGCAGCCGTAGCTTTTCCGAATCCCGATGAGATACCTGTTATCAATACAATTTTTGCCATATTATTTTCGCACAAAAAACTATCTGAAACTTTGACTTACTATAAACTCGGAGCCGACAACGCCAAGTTTTTTGGCTACAGCATATATCTTCTCAATGGCAAAATCGACCTGGCTGAACGTGTGGGTTGCCATAAGCGAGAACCGGATAAGTGAATCCTCTTTCGGAACCGCAGGAGAAACTACCGGGTTCACAAAAACACCTTCGTCAAGAAGCAATTGAGTCATTTTCAAAGCTTTAAAATCGTCGCGTATGAACAGCGGGATAATCGGCGATTCGGTCTTCCCGGTATTGAATCCCATAGCCTTAAACCCTTCGCGTGCATATTTTGTAAGATCCCAGAGATGCTTCATTCTTTCAGGTTCGTTTTCCATTATCTCAATAGCGGCCAGAACACTTGCCGTGGCTGAAGGTGTCATGCTTGCGCTGAAAATAAGCGAGCGCGAATTATGTTTAATAAAATTTATCACTTCTTTATCCGCAGCGATAAAACCTCCGAGCGAAGCCATCGATTTCGAGAATGTCCCCATGATAAGATCGACTTTATCCGTGAGGCCAAAATGTGAAGCCGTTCCCGAACCATTTTTACCCAATACACCCAGCGAATGTGCATCATCCACCATGATGGATGCCTGGTACTTTTCGGAAAGCCTGACAATTTCGGGTAAGTTTGTAATATCGCCTTCCATCGAAAATATTCCATCCACCACAATCAATTTTATCTTGTCGGGGGCGCAATGTTTAAGTTTGCGTTCGAGATCAGCCATGTTGTTGTGGGCAAATTTCAAAACACGGGCGAATGTAAGCCGGCTTCCTTCTATAATCGAGGCATGGTCGAGTTCGTCGAGAATTACATAGTCATTTCTTCCAGCCACGCACGAAATTACACCCTGGTTCACCTGGAAGCCGGTGCTATAGCACAAGGCTGCATCTTTATTTACAAGTTTGGCAAGTTTCTCTTCAAGTTCGATATGTATATCCAGCGTTCCGTTCAGAAAGCGGGATCCGGCACAACCGGTGCCGTATTTATCAATTGCTTTTTTTGCGGCTTCTTTCACTTTCGGGTGGCATGTGAGTCCCAGGTAGCTGTTAGAGCCAAACATGAGCACCTTTTTCCCATCAATAGTCACTACCGTATCCTGATCAGATTCAATAACCCGAAAATATGGATAAACGCCTGCGGCCATCACTTTCTGCGGAATATCGTATTGCGATAGCTTGTTTTGAAGAATTCCCATCGTGATAGTAATAATTAATTAATCATTTTTTTTTCAAAAGTAAATAAAAAAACACTAAGGATTAACTCCTGAGTTTAGGAAAATTCACTTCTGCCTATTTAGCCACTTAATGTTCGCTATTTATTTTAAAGGTTGGTGATTTACACAGATAAAGCACCTGACAATACTAATATATTGATAATCATGCATATATAGTTGCTTTGCCAGAATAATTCACAAGTTTTGCGTCAAAATTACAGGATATTTTACGTTTTAAAATATTTGAAATAACACTTTTATTGAGCGGTTTCATTACTGACAACAAAAATCAGAATGTTAGAATTCCGGCATTTCAAAATAAAAGCAATACTTATCTGCATTTGGCTTTTCAAGCAAACGTTGATTGGATGTTTTTTTAGATTCCCATTAATTTTTCCAGATGATGGTATTCAATACCGAAATACGCTTTGGCGTCTTGTATCTTCCTCAATATCAGATCATCCTTATTTATTGCTTTTCGGTTTTTAATGCCTACGATCATTACATTTTTCGGGGTGTGCGCATCAGAAATAAACTCAAAAACTTTGGTTTTATAACCAAAATATTCAAGAACAAGGGCGCGGATTCCATCTGTGACCATTTCGGACTGCCTTTCGAGGAAAATGCCGTATTTGGTAAGAAAATCCAGGTCATTACCGGTTCTTTTTTCTTCAAGCTGACGCCTTATTTGCTTGTGGCAACAGGGTGCTACCACGATTAAATCAGCCCCGGCTGTGATTCCTTTATAAATTGCATCGTCGGTTGCCGTATCGCAGGCATGCAAAGCAATCAGGATGTTGGTGCCCGTACTGTCGAATTGCTCAATGTTTCCCTGCGTAAAGCTGAGCTGCCCGAAGCCGGTATTTCCCGCAACTGTATTGCATAAATCCACCAGTTCCTGCCGGAATTCAACACCCGTTACCTGGGCATTAAATTTCAGAATATTGGTAAGATAATCGTACAAGGCAAAAGTCAGGTACCCTTTTCCTGAGCCCATATCAACCACTTTTAGGGATGGCATGGGCGGAATTTCTTTCAGCAGCGAGCTTAAAATTTCGACATAATGATTAATCTGCCGGTATTTATCCTGGGCACTTACAAGCACTTTTCCGCTACTATCCGTAATTTTAAGTTCGGTGAGATAAGGCTTATCGGCACTCCCAATCAAGCGGTTTTTGCTTCGGTCGTGATCGGATGAAGGCGCTATTAACACCGTCGGGGCTTTCTTCCTAATGACACACTTTTTCCCCCCGAAGTTTTCGAAGCTGAGATCAAAGCCTGTAGTAAATAGAGTAGCCACATGAAATTCGTGGCTCAGGTAATCCTGTATTTTCACTATACCTTCGTTAAGAGAATAGTTCTTAACGATATCGCGGGTTTTGTAACGATATGTAAAACTAAGTTTCTCCTCCTTTTTAATTAAAATGTGTTTAATATGTAAGGTTTTCAGGTTCTCTTCTGCACCTTTATAATTCCCCAGGGATAATTTTACAAACGTATTATCAGTCAAACTTAATTGTACCGAATGAGCAAACTCACCAGTTTTTTCGCTAAGGTTCATGGGTTAAGATTTGATTTTCAACTAATTAATAAAGGTTCAGTAAGATGCTACTTCGAATAGCTGCCAGGAAGTATATGATTCAAATTCTAAGCTGTACGAAAATACATTTGTTGGCAACAATTGTGATGAAAAAGATCATAAAAAAAGCCCCTTGGAATGAAGGGACTTTTATTTTTACTCTAGACAACCAGAAAACCATTATTGTGAGTACTAAACACAATTCATTTGTCTCAAATCAGACGTTATGCAGACTTAACTTCATTTCTGTAGTCACATACTTTTTTGCTGCCATACATACCAGCCAAACCAATAAGCAGGAACATTCCCTCTCCGATTGGTGCTGATGAGCCCGGAGGTGTATTGCCGGCTATCCCATGACCGCCACCAGGAGGGGGAGGGGGAGGTGTTTGAGCAATACCAGCAGCATTTATGGTTACAAATAGGACAAGAACTAAGAGCAGGTTAAAAATTCCAAATCTTTTTTTCATAATATTTTGTATTATCAGTTACGACTATAGAATAATGCAATGTTGCAAAAGTAATACATTTTTAGCAATAAACATTTTTGTGAGATATTTTTTTATTTCGTCCGATATTTTTAAAATGTTCATCCATTGGTGGCTATATAAAAAATTTAGCGACGGATTATTATGTGCAAAAGTTGCTCTTTTCAATAAACAGCAAATGTGGAGCCGGGACACAAGCCTCTGTTTCAGGCATAACACGATAAAATAACTTTTCGTTCGTCAGCAATATGTATATTTGGACAAAAGTAATTTCCTAAATTAATGCCTTGAATAATTTTATTTTTACACCATGATGATCAACTCAAAACAGACTAAGAAGATTTTAGCTTTTACACTGTTGGCACTTCATACAGGTTTATGTGCCCAAACCCCTCAGCAGGTTGTTAATCCTCCGGTTGTTAATGATTATGCACCTATACAGATGTTTCTTGCTTCCGATGGGCTCGAAGGCCGCGAAACCGGTACCCCGGGAAGCTGCATTGCAGCCAGTTATATTGCTTCCATGATGCAGAAAATGAACCTGAGACCATACCAGGCTAATGATAAGAATCAGAATACAAAATTGACGGATTATTTTCAAGACTTTATTCTACTCAGATTTTCGCCTGTCAACGCTTCTGTTTTTATAAACCGAGGTGGCAAAAAGAAATCCAAACCAATACAATTAGTCCTTTACAAGGATTTTACGATTATTAATGCTTTTCAAAGCTTTTCGTTAGAATCAATGCCCTTATTTGCCGGGTATGGAATCAATTCACCTGAATTACAATACAACGATTATTCGGATATGAATGTAAAAGGGAAAATGGTGATTGTGTTCGATGGATATCCCGGACAGCAAGACACCCTCAGTGCAACCTGGAGAAAATTCAAATCTTCTGCCGAAAAAGATGTTTACGATCTTGGCCATAAGTGCCTGGAAGCTGAAAGACAGGGTGCGATTGCAATCATGATTATTAATGCAAATTATGTGAACCTGAAAAATGATACTACAGCAACATCGAAAGCGGATAATCCTGATGATACCGAATACCAGGATGCGGAATATTTTATACCTGCAGATTTGCCAAAGCTAGCTATCCCTTGTTTTCAGCTTACTGAAACCGGTAGCCGGCGACTTTCGGAAGCATTAAACCTTAATTTCAAAGGCATTGAGCAATCTTATGCACAGCTTGCATCCTATCAACCTTTTGAATCAAAAGATAACTTTTCAATTACATTGCACGTAGCTGCCGACACCCTGAAAGTTCATAATGTAGTAGGGACACTGCCAGGCAGGGATACAAACCAAACTGTGGTTGTGGGGGCCCATTACGATCATTTGGGTAAACGGGGAAATAATATTTATTACGGCTCCGACGACAATGCTTCGGGTGTGGCTGGAATGTTGGCTTTAGCTGAAACCTGGACAGAAAGCAAGGCTGTTCCTCCCTGCAACATCACTTTCGCCTCCTGGACAGCAGAAGAAAAGGGCCTGATCGGGAGCGAATATTTTGCAAACACCCTTGCAACTCCCGAAAAGGTGAAGCTATATATAAACCTGGATATGATTTCGCGAAGCGTGGCCGAAGATACCGCCCATAGGCAACTCAGTATCGGAACCCGTAAACCCGACGAATACATCAGGCAAATAGCACGGAAAAGCAATTCCACACTCGGCCGCCCTTTTCAACTTGATTTGTGGGATGTTACCGGCCATTCGGGCAGCGATTATGCTTCGTTTACCGCTAAAAACATCCCGGTTATAACCTGCAACACGGGTTTACATAACGACTATCATACACCCCGCGATATTCCGGCAAACGCTGATTTGATCAAAATGGGTGAAGTGCTGAAGGTGGTGAACGATTGCCTTTTGGAGTTTCTGTGGGGAAAATAGGGTGTGGATTGCTTTTTTGGTTACAGGTTTAGTTTTGAAAACAGTATCGGGTATTGCTTACTTCACCATCTTCCCATTCGCCATCAAATACCTGATATTGAACTCAGTGTCCAAAATAAGAATATCAGCATCAAAATTTTCCTTAATATATCCTTTGCCGGTAAGTCTTAATATGTCTGCCGGATTCGACGTTGCTACCTGCAATGCTATTTCAAGCGGGACAGCATCTTCGAGTACGGCTTCTTTTATTTCCCTTAAAATGGAATCGGGAAGGCCCATTTCTATTTTCACCAGTTTGCCGGTTTCCGGATCAAATCCGGGCAGTGAACCGCATGCATCCGAAGTAAACGTAATATGCCCGATTGGAACGCCACTTTCGAGTAGCAGTTTCAGAGCCACGGATGGCTTAATTTCTTCGTCGGCATAATAAGGATAGGAACTGGTAGTAATATCCACGTATCCTTTTTTGCCATATTCTTTGGCATCTTCAAAAATATATTCGTTACGGTTGCAATGTGTCGGGATAAACTGCTTGTAACCCATTTCGCTGTTAGCCACAATATCGTGCAGTGGCCTGAACGGATCGCGTGCATCACCCATATGCATATTTATAATTCCGGCTTTGCCACCGATCATTCCGGCAACGCGTGCATGTCCGGTTAGTTTTGACAGCTCGGCGATGGTCGGAACTGATGAGCGATGATCGGAAATGGCAATTTCTCCTACGCCAATCACCTCATCAATCAGGGTAATATCGCGCATAATGTCGCCGGTAATGGTTGGTGGCGGAACCTGGTATGCACCGGTGTACATCCATGCCGACATCCCGTTTGCACGAATGGATTTCACTTTCATCAGCACACTTTCTACGCTACGGGTAATGCCATCGGTGCCAAGGCATCCGACAACCGTGGTTACGCCGGCCTCCGTCATCATGCTGATCTGAAGTTCCGGCATACGACTGGCCGGACCGCCTTCGCCACCCCCACCGGTAATATGCACATGCGAATCAATCAGGCCAGGAACAAGCCAAAGACCCGTACAATCAAGCAATTTGGTTTCAACACCTGAGGGCGGTTCGATATGGTCGGCAATGGCTAAGATAGTTTTTCCACCAACCAATACATCCTTTTTCCCAAGGAAGTGCGGGGAGTATATAGTTGCATTTTTAAAAAGTGTAAGCATGGGGTGGGGTTAGGATGTATGATGTCGGATTTGCGATGTCAGATTGTTAATGCCAAAAAAGGTTGATTGCCTTTCTTTTAATTTTTTTCTTATGAATTAGACTAATTTATAATGCTTATTGTTTTGAAAAACTCACCCCCGTCCCCTCTCTTTGAAGGAAAGAGAGGGGGGAGTATAAGGTTATTTTGTCATTTTACAACTATTTAAGTTCATTGCGCCCCCCTCTCTTTTTAAAGAGAGGGGACGGGGGTGAGTTATTAAACGAAGGAGATATCCCATGGGTGAGTTTTGCCTTCGCTCTATCGTATCAAATATCCAACTATTCCTGTAACTATTCTACAAGCCACGTTTCGCCCGGGAGTAAAACATCAATTTGCAGTCCTTTAGCGCCCAGTAAGTTATGTTGAATTTTTTTGCTTTTAGCCGGGTTGCGCAAAACGATCACTTGGTTTTCGCCCGCGACTGTAAAACTATTTCCCGAAACAATAATAGCCGTCGATTCGTCAATTCCAATGCAAGTTTCGTCAGGATTTTCGATAGCTACCGAAATGAGCCGGTTAAGGCGCTGACGCTTGATAAAATGCTGGTCGATTATCAGGTTCTCTACCATTCCAAGACCTTCGGTAACTTCGATGTTCTGAGGTTCAATAGTAGGGAATTTGCCGCTATAATCAGGGTGCTTGAGGTTATTGCCGGTAATCATTTTTTTACTCATCACAGCAGCTCCCGCGCTGGTTCCGGCAATGGTAGACCCTTTTTCATACGCTTCATGAATTGCTTTATAGACGGGTCCTCTGCCTACAATTTTCATAAACCGGGTCTGGTCGCCCCCGGTAATAAAAATCAGTTTTGCCTTTACCATTGAATCAATCCGCGATTGGGTAACGGGACCATTTTCAGTAAAGTTAAATCCTGCCACTTTTGTAATCCCAACCGAAGCGAAATCCTCTTTCGCAAAAATAACCGAACTATCCGGGTCTTCGCTCGACATGGGAAGTATAATCACATAATCATCAGAGCCTACCGCCGAAACTTTTAAAAGCTCTTTCATCAGGCCATCGGTTTTTTCACCTCCACCAATTATAAAAAGATGCCCAATAGTGGGTTTCGCAAGGTCTTTTTGTGCCAGGCCAAAGAATGAAAAATTCAGAATGGCTGCTAAAATAGCTAAAACGGTTAAAAGTTTATATCTCATATTTTTGGAAAAAACAAGGGTTTAGGGTTTGGGATTTGATTATATGTCATTTTTGCTTTGAAACAAGATTTATCCGATTTTTGGATTCACTAACAGCCTCTAAACCTAACAGCCTCTAAATTAAAATCCGTTTAGTTTCATCGTCACAGTAGGTATTAAAAGGAGCCAGGCAATAAAAGCCAGGAACAGCATAAAAGGGATTACAAATTTCACCCATTTGGCGTACGGAACCTTGGCAATACCTAATACACCAATCAAAACACCTGATGTAGGAGCGATCATGTCGGTAATACCTGCACCAAACTGAAAGGCCATAATGGTTGCCTGACGCGAAAGACCGATAATATCGGAAAATTGCGCCATGATCGGGATAGTCAATGCCGCTTTGGCGGAACCTGAAGTAATTATAAGGTTAAGTAACGACTGGAACCCATACATAATGGTAATAGCCGTAATCTGACCAGTACCTCTGAGGGAATTGGAAAGCGAAAAAAGCACGGTATCAATAATTTGCCCATCGTTTAAAATAGCAATTATACCGCCGGCAAAGCCGACTACAAGTGCTGCCGAAACAATATCTTTAACACCCTCCTGAAACAGTTTGGTGATTTCTGAATTCTTTTTGCCTGCTGCAAACCCGGTGAACACGCCCATTGCAAGGAACAAAGCTGCAATTTCCATAATATACCAGTCGTAGCCCAAAACCCCAAGAATCAGGTAGAAAATGGTAAACCCCAGTATATTCAAAACAAAGAAATGCAAGGATTTGCGAAGCGCAAAAAAACTAATGACGGCAAAAAGTCCTGTCAAAACAGGCAGGAATGGGCCTTTAACAATGTTCAGTCCAACTTTTAAATCGGTGGAAGGAAAGTAGAAGGAATAAATTACCATGATAAGTGTAAGCACGCCACCAACAATCCATGCCGATTTTGGGGTATAAAACTCTATTTTTTCAATATCCGATTCGCTCCGTTTACGCCAGAAATCATCTTCCTTGAACATGATGGATTTTGAAGGGTTCTTTTTCACCCTTTTGGCATACCAGAGCACAAAAACAATTGAAATAAATGTGAAAATTATCCAGCAGATCACCCTGTATTCAATACCCGTAAAAAGGGGGACACTCGACAAACCCTGAGCAATTCCGATTGTAAAAGGGTTGAGAATGGCACCGGCAAAACCGACATGGGCCGCAAAATAACATAATCCAATGCCAACCAGCGAATCATAACCCATACGGATCGAAAGTTGTACAAATATCAGGGTGAAGGCCAGAGTTTCTTCGGCCATTCCAAAAATTGCTCCGAATGCACTGAAAATGACCATAATAAAGGTCATAATTATATTATCAACGCCTAAAAACCGTATAAATTTCCATTTCTCGAAACGCTTTGTTAAAGTGAGGAAGGAAAGTATACCAATATCGATGGAACGGGTTTCGTTCATTATCCAAAAAGCGCCGCCAATCATCAGGATGAAAACTATAATGTGCGACATATTGATAAATCCCTTGTAGAAAGCGGCAAAAACCTGCCAGGTTTGCGGGTGGCTGTCGATACTCTTATAAGTATCGTTCACAATAACCGTCCTTTCCACACCATTTACTTTAATGGTCTGTCGGTCGTACTTACCGCCGGGCACAATCCAGGTTAAAATGGCTGCAATGATAATTATCGAAAAAACGATAACGATATTATTAGGGACTTTAAAATTTTTTAGCATAGTTCGTTTGAATTTTGTGAAACTGTGATTGGGAACAAGCCAGTAAAAGTAAAGAGTTTATTCAAAGAAAAAAGAATTTGCCAACCTTTTTATCTCACGGATAAAGAGAAAAGATTTTTTAGAAAATAATTATAAAAGCGAATTGTTTTATCATCTTTCTTTATATATTTGAAAATCCAAAAGTCCGCAGTTTGTAAAAACAAAAAATCATTCAAATTTAGTGTAATCAACAAGGCTAAATATTGTTTAAAGATAATCTCAATTTGCCTATCAAACAACAACTAACCCAAAAACCAGTACCTTATGAAAAAAATCTACTTATTATTGTCACTGATGTGCATCATTTTTGTGCAGGTGGCGAATGCACAGAACCGGCAAATATCGGGGGTGGTGACATCGGCCGATGATGGCTCTACCATTCCCGGGGTATCCGTGATGGTGAAGGACAATCCTACACTGGGAGCATTAACCGATATTGATGGAAAATTCCAGCTATCGGTTCCTCCGATTGCAAAAACACTGGTATTCAGCTCCGTGGGTATGGAGAAGATGGAAGTTGCCATCGGAACTTCCAATGTAATTGATGTTAAATTAGTTCCGGTTGCCACCACCCTCGACGAAATTGTTGTTGTTGGTTATGGTACGCAGATCAAGTCGAAAGTGACCGGTAACATTTCGAAAGTTAGCGGCGAACTGGTTAAAAACACTCCGGTTCCCTCGGTGCAACAGGCGTTGCAGGGAAAAACCGCTGGTGTTTTTGTCGAAGCCAACAACGGTAAAGTAAGCGGTGCAACCCGCATGCGTATCCGCGGCTCTTCATCAATTACGGCAAATAACGAACCTCTATTTATTGTGGATGGAGTTCCTTTGACCACCGAGTCGCTTAACCAATCAGGTGCTCCGATCAATCCGCTGACAAGTATAAATTTTAACGATATCGAATCGATAGATGTACTGAAAGATGCCTCATCCACCGCCATTTACGGGTCAAGAGGTGCAAACGGAGTAATCCTGATCACCACCAAGAAAGGAGTGGCGGGCGACACAAAACTGAATGTTAACTTCCAGTACGGCACCAGCAAACCTTCGCATTTGCGTGATTTCATGAATGCGGAACAGTACGTTGCTACTTTCCGCGAGGCAGCGTACAACAGCGACCTGCTTGAAGGATATGACCCGATCAATAATCCAACTACGGATTATCAAGGCTCCTGGCTTCAATCGGCAGAAAAAAGATTTAAAAGGTATAGCGGATGGGCCGCCATACTGGATCCTGTAAATACCGATCCGGCAGGAGCTCCCATATACCTGGGTTCAGAAGTAAATACCGACTGGCAGAAGGAAGCATTTCAGACAGGCTCGCTACGGATGGTTGATTTATCGGCCTCAGGTGGCAGCGAGAAATTGAAATATTTTGCCAGCCTGTCATACAATAAGCAACAGAGTATCATTGTCGGAAATGGCCTGGATCGTTTTAGCGGCAGGTTGAATGTAGACAATAAAGTGAATAAATTTATGGATCTCGGATTTACATTGAGTCTGGCGCGGACCGATATACAGCAGGTATCCGCCGACAATGCATTTTCGACACCCATGCAACTGGTAGCCTTGTCGCCTATTACCCCTGTAAGGGATTTGAATGGAGAACTTTATGGAACTCCAACCACTACTTATTACAATCCTTTGATCGATGTTGAAGATGCCCAGCGGGAAATACTCGAAACCAGGACTGTAACAAATGGATACCTGAATTTTTTATTGTATAAAGGACTGAAGTGGAGAAACGAATTTGGGTACGACCTTTATAACCTGAAGGAAAACAGCCGTTACGGTGTACGCACCGATGCCGGAATAGGTATTAACGGGTATGGTTTTTCGAACTACGGGCAAACACAAAACCTCATTACAAAATCCTATCTCGATTACCTGACAAACTTCAGCGATTTCGGGCTAAGTGCAGTTTTAGGAACTGAGTTTCAGAAAACCCTGGTGGATAATACCTGGGTGGATGGACAGAATTTCCCAACTGACGACTTAAAGACATTAGCCAGTGCCGGTATGATTACCGATGGTACTCAAACCGTGACCGAATATGCTTTCCTATCCTACTTTTCGAGAGCCACTCTTGATTACAAGAGCAAATACCTGTTTACGGTAGCAGGGCGTATCGATGAATCTTCGCGTTTTGGGTCCAATAACCGCACCGGATTTTTTCCTGCAATTTCAGCAGGATGGATACTTACAAAAGAGGACTTTCTGTCGAACAATAACACCTTCAGTTTCCTGAAATTGAGAACCAGCTACGGTTTAACCGGAAATGCCGGCATAGGAAATTTCCGACACCTGGGTTTATTCGGTGTTACACCTTATAACGGAGAACCCGGACTTGCTCCTACCCAAATTGCCAACGAAAATTTAGGCTGGGAAAACACAAAACAAATCGATTTTGGCGTTGACTTCGGACTTCTCAAAAATCGTATTTCCGGCGAAATTGACTATTACGTGAAGAAAACAGAAGACCTGCTGTTGGATGTACCTGTACCCGGCACCTCTGGGTTCAGTGTTCAGACCCAGAATATAGGTTCTGTCGAAAATAAAGGTTTTGAATTTGTACTGAACGCGACCGTCCTTCCGGGTGATTTTAAATGGGATATCTCGTTAAACTATTCGATAAACAAAAACACGGTTACAGATCTTGGCGGTCAGGATATAATTGATGCAGGCAGTTCGCGCTTTATGAACGTGGTGAAAGTGGGCGAACCCTTAGGCGCTTTCTATGGGGCTGCCTATGCCGGTGTTGATCCTGCAAATGGGGATGCTTTGTATTACGTGAATGAAAAGGATGCCAATGGAAATATTGTTGATCCATTAGCTACCACCAACGATTTTGGTTCGGCTAATTTTATCATCCTGGGGCATCCGACTCCCGATAAAATGTATGCGCTAACCAATACCTTTGATTTTAAAGGTTTTGAACTGGCTTTCACCTTCCAGGGTGTAACCGGCAATCAGATTCACCTGTCGGGCGATACTTATATGGCTGCCAATGCTGCCTGGTACGACAATCAGACAACAGATCAGCTGAACAGCTGGAAAAAACCGGGCGATATCACCAATGTTCCGCAGGCACGCCTGGGTTACAGCAACGGCGATCCCAGTCGCAGCAGCCGGTATTTATCCGATGGCGCTTACCTGAAACTGCGTTCATTCACACTCGCATATACCATCCCGCAAGAGATTGCTAAAAAAGCAAAATTCAGCAACATACGATTATATGTACAAGGGCAAAATCTACTAACTTTCACCAAGTATATCGGCTGGGATCCCGAGGTTTCGACCGACTTTGCCGTTGACAACGTGACATCAGGTGTTGATTTTTATTCAGCTCCTCAACCACGATCCATCACATTTGGAATTAACCTGGGGTTATAATCACTAAAAGATACATACATTATGAAAAAGATATATTCAATAATTACCCTTTTCTCGATACTGGTTCTGGTCAGTTCGTGTGAGAAATTCCTCGATCTGAAACCGCAACAGGAGCTCGAAACCAATGATGCGTTAAGCACCGATGCCAATGTTAAATCAGTACTGGTTGGCGCATACCGGTCCATGAGGTACAGTGCTATTTATGGAGGCTGCATACTTCGCAATTCTGAACTTTCAGGCGGAACCGATGAAATTTCATGGCAGGGAACCTACAACGGCCCACGCGAAATTTATAATCACCAGATTATTGCTGCCAATGGCGATATTACCAGTCAATGGCTGAACAGTTATGACTGTATAAATATTTGTAACAACGTTCTTTCTGCCATTGATACAGTAGTGGAAGAAGACCGTGGCAGAGTGGAAGGCGAAGCTTTATTCCTTCGCAGCATGATGTATTTCGACCTGGTACGTTTTTATGCAAAAATGTACGAGCCCGGTGTATCAAATACTCAATATGGTGTTCCACTGGTACTTACACCTACAAGTCAGATTAGTGTTACAAATAATGTCGGACGCAACACCGTTGACGAAGTTTATGCAAAGGTTATAACCGATCTAAACAGGGCTGTCTCCATACTTCCTGATGAAAATGGGTACTATGCAACCTCCGGTGCGGCTAATGCTCTGCTTGCACGTGTTTACCTCCAAAAAGGCGACTATGCCAAATCGCGCGATGCCGCCAACCTCGTATTAGGCTCAGGCTTGTATGCGCTTACCAGCACATATGCAAAGGCTTTTAATAATGAGGAATACTCATCGGAGGACATTTTTGCAACCAAATTTATTGCTGCCGACGGTATTAACCAGATGACGGAATTCTGGTCAACCACCGAGTATGGCGGAAGAGATGGAGATATTGAAATATTGGATGGTCATCTCAATTTATATGATGAAAATGACGAACGTCTCGCCCTTTTCCGGAATGGAAATGATGCCATGCGTTCCGGGAAATGGAATACCATGTATGGTCTCGTTAACTTATTCCGTTTAGCCGAAATGTACCTGGTAAGGGCCGAGTGCAATCAGAGACTTGGTACTTCTGTTGGCGCAACACCTCTGAGTGATTACAATATGATTCACGAAAGAGCCGGTTTGCCTGCTGCAACTACGGTAACACTCGATGATATTCTTTACGAAAGAAGGCTTGAACTGGCTCATGAAGGATTTAAGCTTCATGATATGAAAAGGTTGAAACAGAGTGTAGGTTCGTTGCCATACAACGATCCGAAACTGGTTTATCCAATACCAGCCAGGGAAATAGCTGCCAACCCAGCTATAAAAGATCAGCAGAACGAAGGATACTAAACTTTTACCAGATTCTTTTTTAGAAAGCCGGTTTAAAAAGCCGGCTTTTTTTATTGAATCCATTTAGGCCTAATTGCCATTCCTTCCCTCGTTTTAAATCCAACATCGATTATAATCCCCTTACCTTTGCATTCAATTAATCGCTGAAAGCCATAACCGGGAAAATGGCACGATAAAAAAGCTGATGAGCACACAAAAACATATTATTGCCATATTAACATACACCAAACCAATTGGATATGTAATATTGCCGTACTCCTGTTTCAAAGATAACGATGCTTTTATCACGGTTCACGAAAGGTTAACAGCACTCAATATCCACAGCTATCCCGAAATTAGCAGTGCCGAAACCGAAATTTGCAGCCTGAGCGAGAGCTTTTCGAACCAGGCGATCATGAAGCAATTTTCGAAGAAAAAGCAGGTGCTGAAAGAATTCTTCGCCACCCTTGACAAGAAACTTCTCGATGATATGATCCGCCCGTTTATAGAACGGAAACTATCAAAAATTATAGAAATACTGCTTCAGAACAACATCTTTTTATACCAGGGTAACGATAGTACAAACCTGTATCCCGAGGATCAGATTTTTATCGAAGAGGAAAGGCCGACTGCCACGTTAAAATTTACCCGCACCGAAGCGGGCACACACTATAAACTACGTGCCTTTCATGCCAATGAGGAAATAGTGTTAAATGATCCGGGAAATAAAGTCATTGTAAACGATCCGTGCTGGTATTTAGCCGGTAACAAACTGGTGAGGTTCAACGAAAATATCAGCGGGAAACTCCTTTTGCCATTCAGGAACAAGGATTTCATCGATATTCCGAAACGCATGGAATATCAGTACTTCAGCACCTTTATACGTAAAATTGCCAACCGTTGCGATATCGAGGCCGAAGGTTTTCTGATCAAAGACCTGAAGTTTGAACCTGAAGCCATCCTTTCGCTCGAAGTGGATTGGCAGGGCCGGATAGTGTTGGTGCTTAGTTTCCGTTATGGTGAAAAAGTGGTTTTGGCTAACAACCCTCAAAAAACATTCACCGCTTTACTTGCTGATGAAAACGGTTTTGTCTTTAACCGTTTCAAACGGCAACACACCCTGGAAGCTGCACAGATAGCTTTTTTGAAATCGCGTAACCTGAAACAGGTAGAAGCCACCTTCCTGGTAAATGAAAATGCAACCTCCTTGCACAATGCGTATCGGCTGATTGAATGGCTGGCATGGAACCGTTCGGATCTTTCGCTGCATGGATTTAGTATAATTCAACCCGCTAATATAAAATTCCTGTTAGAAATTCCGGTTTTGAACCTTACGGTGCAGACCGGGCTGGATTGGTTCGATATATATGGCATTGTAATTTTAAACGATTTTGAAATTCCTTTTATAAAATTTAAAAATCACATTATCAATAACATAAAGGAATACGAATTGCCTACCGGTGAAATTGTAATTCTGCCGGATGAATGGTTTTCGAGGTTTCAGGATATTATGCTGCATGCCAGGGAACATAAAGGGGCATTCCGCACTCACAAACACCTTTTTAGCCTGCTTACCGAAATCCAGATCCCCGAAATTCAGCAAATCAGGGATTCGTTATCCTCTCCGGTTTCTTTGGCCCTGCCAGCATTGCAAAACGTTAACCTAAGGCAATACCAGGTTTCCGGCTTTTACTGGATGAATGCCTTGCGGCAAAATGGTTTTGGCGGAATTTTAGCTGACGATATGGGATTGGGTAAAACCCTGCAAGCCATAGCATTACTGGCATCCATTTATCCAAAAAGGGATTGGAACGAGGATGCTGTGAGCT
>CAIXAQ010000758.1 GCA_903917425.1 uncultured Bacteroidales bacterium | reverse complement strand
ATCTTCAGGTGAAGCAGCTTGGAAATCAAATAGAACTAACGGGAGACGCTTGCAGGTAGAAAAGGGGAGGTAATTATTCAACCCCGAATTCGCCATTGTTGCCACAGATTTCGCAGATTAACACAGATTTATAGCTGTTTAAGATGGTGCTTATGCTAAACCTGACACTATTGTCACATTGAGCCTTTTATAGTATTTTTACCTTTCGTTTAACCGGAAACCACATGAGAAGACAATTCGAAAAGAGTCGCTTTTTGGTTTCTTTGTGGCTAATTTTCATTCTAAACCTCAACTGAATATAACCGACTACCGCTCATTTGAATCCAGTTAAGAACACATACCGGCTACTTTTTATCTGCCTGCTTTTTATAGCGGCTTCTAATGCTTTTGCACAAAACCTGGATAAAAAGATCACCATTGAAGTGCATGATCAGCCACTCGGGGACGTGATACAAAAAATCAGCAGGGAAGGCGGAATTTTATTTTCGTATAATCCTCAAAGTATACCCGTTGATAAAAAAATCACATTGGTAGCCCGAAATACTCCGCTTCGGAAAATATTTGATAAAGTATTTACAGCCAATGGAATAGACTATCAGCTTTCGGAAAAACAGGTGATTTTAAAGCCCCGCCAAGCTGAAGCTTCGGTTAAACCCGCAAACCAGGTACAACAAGTCCGAAAATTCACACTCAGCGGTTATATCAGGGATAAGGCTAGCGGAGAAGCCATTATTGGTGCCAACATATATGATATGGCCTCAAACCAGGGTGTTGCCAGTAATTCATACGGATTCTACTCTTTATCAATGCTACCAGGTGAATACCGGATCACAATTTCATTTGTCGGGTATTCATCTGTTGTTCTGACAATTAACCTGGATCAAAATATCGAATCGACGGTGGATATGGAAGCTGTTCCAGTCGAAATGAGAACTGTGGAAATTTTGGCCAATTCAAACGATACTGTGATGCAGATCGGCAAATCGGGAGATATCCGTTTTTCGCCCTCGGTGCTGAAAAGAATTCCTGGCTTTGCAGGAAATATTGATGTGGTGAAATCACTGCAGAATGTGCCCGGAATTGCTACATTCGGCGATGGTTCATCCTTTTATTATGTCCGGGGCGGCAACAGTGATCAAAATCTCCTGCTGATTGACGAGGCTCCTATTTATAATCCGTCGCATCTGTTTGGGTTTTTTTCGGCCCTGTCACCCGAAGCCATTAAAGATGTAAAAGTTTACAAGGGCGATTTTCCTGCTAATTATGGAGGAAGGCTTTCCTCCGTTGTTGACGTGCAGGCAAGGGAAGGCAACCTGAAACGCTTTGGTTTTGCCGGGAACATCGGGCTTTATACTACCGATTTTACTTTCGAAGGACCTATAGCGAAAGAGAAAAGTTCCTTCCTGGTTTCGGCCCGCAAATCGAACATGAACTGGCTTCAACTCCCTAACGATGAACAACATACTTATAATTTTAATTTTTACGATTTCAATGCGAAATTTAATGTCCAAATCAATAAAAACAACCGGATTTTCCTTACAGCTTTTACCGGTAATGATGTGTTCGAACGTTATAACAAACTGAATAATAACACATTTGGCATCAGCTGGAAAAACGTAGCCGGAACATTGCGCTGGAATCACATTTTTAACAACCGCTTGTTTTCGAACACTACTGCTTACGTCAGCCAATACAATTATTACCTCAATATTGCACAGGAACCAAATAATTACTGGACATCTTCCATTACAAATTTATCGCTGAAAACAGATTTCTCCTGCTACCTCAATCCCAAAAACACCCTGAAATCCGGTTTCGAGATCAACGCGCACCAGAGCAATCCCGGGAAGATGTATTACTCAGATATTGAAACCGAATCGAGCCTGTCAGAATATCATTCCACCGAATTTAACCTTTACGCCAGCAACGAACAACTGATCGGGCAGAAGTTTTTTACCCGGTACGGACTAAGGCTTACCCGCTGGAATGACCTTGGCCCTACCTCGGTATATTTTTTTGATGCCAATCATAAAGTTATTGATACCGTGGAGGTTGCAAAAAATACGATTTACAAAAGCTTTCTTAATTTCGAACCGCGCATCAGCCTGAAGTATGAAATTAAAGATAATTCAGTGCTTCAATTCAATTTCAGTCATAATGTGCAGCATTTGCAGGTGCTGTCCAATTCAACAAGCCCTTTTACAACCATCGAAGTTTGGGCTCCCAGCGGCCCCAATATCAAACCGCAACAGGCAAACCAGTTTTCACTGGGATATTTCACCCAGGTTTTGCATAAGCAATTTGATATTTCATTCGAAACTTACTACAAAAGGCTTTACAACCTGATCGATTATAAAGATCACGCCAATATGCTAATCAACCCGCTTATCGAAGGCGAACTGCGTTTCGGCGACGGCTGGGCGTATGGTATAGAAGCCTTGGTGCAAAAAAGCAAAGGGAAATTTACAGGCTGGCTCAGCTATGCTTATTCGCGAACGATGAAACAAATTGCGGATGTAAATAATGGCAATACCTTTCCAGCAAACTACGATAAGCCTCATAATATTTGTCTCACCCTGTCGTATGCTACTGGCAGACACTGGCGTTTTTCGTCGCAATGGATTTATCTTACCGGCGCGCCATTCAGTTCACCCACAGGTTTTTACACTTTAAACGGATATACAGTTCCGGTTTATGGTGAAAAAAATAACGACAGGTATCCCGATTATCATAGGTTGGATTTGTCGGTATCCTACGCCTTAAGCAATCCTGAAAAAAGGTTTCAGCACAACATTGTACTTTCCGTTTATAATGCTTACGGGCGGCACAATCCATTTTCCGTTAACTTCAATAAAATTATGGACGACAATGGAAACATCGTGGTCCCGGCAAACCTCAACGGCGATGTGGAGCTGATTTCGACTTCCATTTCCGTTGCCGGCGCTATCCCATCCTTAAATTATACATTCCGCTTCTGATGAAAACAGTGATTTCATTCCTGCTGCTCGCCCTGCTGCTTACATCCTGTGAGGAAGTTACAGATTGGTCGTTGCCAAAAGGAAATAATGATTTTATTGTGGTAAATGCAATTATTACCAGCGAACTGAAAAACCATGTTATCACCCTCACAATGCCCATATCCGTGATTAACGAGAAGCCACAGCCCGTTACCAGGGCTACTGTTTTAGTTTCGACAGATCAACAGGTATATGCCTTTCATGAAAATCCGGTAAATTCAGGAATCTATATTTCGGATACTGCCTTTTTCGGGGCATCCGGGCAAACCTATTCTGTTTTGATCACATCGGGAAACAAGGTTTATTCAGCAAAAGCGGTACTGGCAGCTCCGTCAGATTTCGAATTTCTGCATTATGATCTCGATGAAACAGGAAAACAGTATCGTTTCACGATAACACCTAAAAACTATAACCCTGCTAATCCTGCGATGTATGAGGTTTTGCTCGACTGGTCGAAAGCCAGTGGATTTGAAAACATAAACCCTGATTCCTGTAAAGCCAAACTTTACTTTTACACCTTACCCACCATTGATGTAAGTGAAGTTTTTGCCCCTGGAATGGAGAGCATTACTTTTCCGCCCGGAACATTGATCACAGAACGCCGTTACTCTTTAACCCGGGAACATGCTGCGTTTTTCCGTGCCGTATTGCTTGAAACTACCTGGCAGGGCGGCTTTTTCAATACCACTTCAGCCAATGTGCCCACCAATCTCAGCGAAGGAGCTTCCGGTTTTTTTGGCGCCTGCGGGGTGGTTGAAAAGCAGGAAATTGCAAAATAGGCTTGGTTTATATTTCCTCCCTGTTTTTCCAGTCGCCCGATTTCCTGATAAGCTCTATGAGCAAAGGAATTGCTTCAATTTCAGGGATATTTTTATGTACGGCCTTTTCGCGTTTGTAAAGCGTAACCAAACCCGCGCCTGCACCAACATACCCGTAATCGGCATCGGCCATTTCGCCGGGGCCATTTACAATACAGCCCATAACAGCTATTTTCAGTCCTTTCAGGTGTTGGGTAGCAATTTTCACCTGTTTTAACGTATTCTCAATATCGAAAAGAGTTCGGCCACACGAAGGACACGAAATAAATTCGGTTCGGGTAATTCGCGTTCGGGTGGCCTGTAAAATAGCATAAGCTGTGTGGTTTACCGTTTCAGGAGCCATATCAGGGGCAACCGGCCATATTGCATCCCCGATTCCGTCAATCAACAAACTTCCGAAATCAATCGCGCTATCCACCTGAAACCGAAGCAAGTCTGCCGTTTTATAGGTGTTTTTCAGAATAACAGGCCGGGTATTGTCAATGTCTTCTTGATTAAGGCATTTACGCATTGCAGTGGCATCACCTTCGGCTATAGTTAAATATTTGAGATTTTGGTCTGGCAGAAGTTCCTGGTTTACAAACTGTTCATCAACCAAATAGTTCTTTCCCTCTTTTTCAGCAATTACGCCCACCGGGTAATTTCCTCCTATGCCTGAAACGGCAATTGTTTCGCGGTGTGATGTTCTTTTAAGCTGCAAAGTCCCCGCCCCAGTTTTATCATGTTTTGGTTGATTTCGTTTGCTGTTATAGCGTCTGGTAATAGCCAGGGCCACAGGAATTTCTATTTCGGGTGCACCGGTAAGCGAAACACGGATGGTATCGCCAATTCCTTCTTCGAGCAAAGCGCCAATTCCGGCAGCCGATTTAATGATGCCATCTTCGCCATCGCCCGCTTCGGTTACACCAAGGTGTAAGGGGAAATCGATTCCCTCGGCAAGCATTTTTTCGGCCAGCCATCGCGTGGATTGCACCATAATTCGCACATTACTCGATTTCATTGAGAATACTACATTCCGGAAGCCTTCGCTAAGGCAAATCCTGCCGAACTCTAGCGCACTTTCAACCATACCTTCGGGTGTATCGCCATAGCGATCCATAATACGTCCGCTCAGCGACCCATGGTTGGTTCCGATGCGGATGACCGTTCCGTTTTGTTTACAAATATTGATTAATGGCCTTAACCTGCCGGCGATCCGCTCAAGTTCCAGATCGTACTCTTTCGCTGAAAGAAGTGTGTTTACTTCGCGCTTATCCGCGTAATTTCCAGGATTGATCCTCACTTTTTCAACAATTCCGGCAGCAATTTCGGCAGCTTTAGGATTAAAGTGAATATCGGCAATCAGCGGCACCCTGATTCCCTTCAACCTTAATCCTTTTTTTATCTGTGCCAGGTTGCTGGCTTCGGTAATTCCCTGAGCTGTAATCCGAACCATTTCGCAACCGGCATTTACCAGGTGGATGCACTGGGCAATGGTTGCCTCAATATCATTGGTATCGGTATTTGTCATGGATTGTATCCGTATCGGGTGTTGCCCGCCTAATGGCAGATCACCAATGAGCACGATTCCGGATGTGTAGGATGAATACAAAGCTAGCTGTTAGTTTTGAGTTATAAATTATGAGATATAAGGTATGCAGACTGAGCTGCGTTTATTTGGCTTTTTGCTGAAGAAAGCCGAAGGGTGAGTTATAGAGTACTGACAAACAGAAATTTAATTATTTAAACGTATGTTTTTATGAGGTTTTAAAACTTCAGAAGCGGTGTATTAAAACTTCCATTTTACTCCACTTGATACAATTGAAGTATTACAATCAGGGTTAGTAACAAGTGATTGAGTATCGGCCGAAGTGGTAGTTAAATACAATCCCATTTTCTCGTACCGGTACATCAGCATCAATTCAAGATGTCGGCCTATATACGGATAAAAAGTTATCCCGATTCTTGATTTTATCGGATATACCTGGTTATAAACGAGGTAGGCATATTTATCAGTAAAATTTTTAATCTCTCCAAAGGTAATGTATCCTTCAATCCAACCCTGTTTATACAATTTTCCACCTACCATCTGTTCAAAAATAGTTTTGGTTGTCGAACTCCCATTCTGGGTGGTTGTGGCTATATCATTTTCTATCTGATATGTGAAACTGCTGTGTGCATATAAGTTTGTATTCCCAAACGGGTACCAGCTTAACGAAGCTCCCAGCTGATTGATTTTCTTGTCCATGATTCTTGATGAAGTGCCGTTTATTTCAGCACAAAATCTTCCCATTTCCTTACTTACCGAAAGTGAAATTACATGATCGTAATAGGATGTATCCGATGTTGTAATTTCGTAATCGTAAGCGGTATAGTCGAATGTATGCCAGGAAGTATCGTATTTGTTGTACCAGGCCGTGTCACTTAAGGCTGTTTGGGTCTGGACAGCAAATACCCTTTGAGCATTGATATGAAGAATATGAAAGGCCGGAGTGATTTTCAGACCGGGAACAGGGTAATAATTCAAACTCAGGTAAAAAGATTTTTGCTGATTCCTGAATTCCTTCTCCGCATAGTTTTTAACAACAGGAAATGAATAGTTATAAACTTTACCATAAGTGGTATCGGTAACAGATGTTTGGACGGCATCCTGGGAAAGATAACCAAAACTTTTTTTATCAGTCAGATTGATCTGAGAATACCCTAAGAAAACAGATAAATTACTTAATGGGCGCAAACTCAGCCCAAAGCTGGCATAAGTGCGGCTCACCGGCTGTATCAGCTCCTTATAATACACATTGGAATCGCTGAGTGTAGCACTGTCAGATACATCACCGACCAGCATTGTACCTGCGTCGGCGTAAACAAAATCGAGCGTCCGGTAGGGTTTAGGACTTCCTTTTGTATGATACAATTCACCTGAACGACCCGCAGCCTGGCACGAAAGGTTAAAATATAAGGCAGCTATTGTATCATACGAATCGAAATGCAAGGCTTTCAGGAAATGGTCGGCAGCAGTTCTAAAGTTATTTTTGAAATAGTATGCAAAACCCATACGCAAACGCAGGTATTTATAATCGTAACCAGTAGCTAATGCTTGTTTTCCATTAAAAATCAGATTGTTCCAGTCGCCGGCGAGGTATTGCTGATAAGTAATGCTATCGTAATATTGAAACGATTTATTCGTAACCTCTTCACTTTTTGCCTGTTTGAAAGTAAAAACCAATGTCAGAAAAACGATAACCTCTATAAATAATTTGAATTTCATTAGCAATTAAGTAAGTTAGTTGAGCATTTGCACTTGCAAGCATATAACAAGCGGGTGAGGCATTCTGTTCGCGCTGGTCTTTCTATCACTTTGATTGAGGTTATAACGCACTGCCAAACCTGGAATTGCTTTTTATCGTCTGAATTTGATTTTTTGTTCCCGGCATCCAGCTGAAAAACATTTTTAAAAAAAATTACCTGTATAGAATTTCAAGAGGTAAAGAGCGGTCAGAAATCAGGCAAATAAAATTTCATACTTTTTTTCAGACTCATCTGCTCATGTTTTTGCTTACCCAATTATCTCTTTCGCGCCTGGATCTTTGTCGATTAGTTTTTTTAAGGCTTCTTTACACAGGTACTTTTTGGTTTTCGCATAGAACTCCGATTTGTAACCCATGTTTTCGGCAATATCCCTGGTCGACATTTTGGTTAGAAACAATCTGAGGAGTTTTTGACAGTCCCCACTCAGGTTAGCAAACTGCTTGACAAACACCTGATATTTTTCTTCGTATTCCAGGTGTACTTCAACAGCAACATCCGGCGAATCAAGATAACGGGTCAGTTCGTCCTGGTTTTTATTCGTCATACGTTTACGTTTGAGCCTTTGCAGCCAGATATTTTTGCAAATCGAATACAAATAAGTAATAAAAGAGGAACTTAATTCGAAATCATCGGATTTGATTTTCGTTAAAATTACCAGTAAGGCTTCCTGAAATACGTCCTCAGCATCTTCTTCGAGGCCCGAATTGTTTTTAATAAAGTACTTTATGGCCGGGAAAAACTCCTTATATACATAACGGATAATAAAATCACTATTCAGCCTAAGGCCTTCAACAATAGCAAAATCTGAATAGTGAATCATTTCCTTTGCAAAGGTTTTTGTTCAAATGAAATAAGAACCCTTCAATATCTCCCACCCTATACATCAAAATAAATGTAAATCGGTTTATCAACACAGAGTTCAGTGGCTTTTAGGGTGTGAAGATAGTAATTTTTTAAACTATCGGAACTGAATCAGGTTCATATTTCATCCCTTTCAAGCTATAATGCTTATTATCTGATTGTTAAATACATGAAAATACTTTCATTTTTCTACATGGCTTTGATATTGCATTCTATTGCTAT
>CAIXAQ010000757.1 GCA_903917425.1 uncultured Bacteroidales bacterium | reverse complement strand
ACTCCTGCATGAAGGCTGAAAGGATCTTCAATCGGCAACTGATCGACAGAATCAAAAACTACCTGCTTGTTCTGATCCGCAAGGCAAAAGTAAATTTTACCATCGTCGCAAGGCTCGATGGTTGCACTGGCAAATAAACTGATTGTTGCATTGAGAATCGCACCTCCGAAAAGATCTGAATAAGGTGCCACATCACTCCCACCTCCTGCCAGTCCGATTCTTAAAGGAGCTATACATCTGTTTATCAACATACTATTATTTTATTGATATATTTAGAACCTGCTTGCAAAGGTATAATTATTCACGAATAATACGAAAATACCTGCTTAAAGCAGAAGAGATGGCCTTTTAAAATCTTTTGTAGATTTTACCAGCAATAACAGCATAACCAGTGGTGGCGTGCTGTTGAAATGACCTTCGGTGCCGGAAAGAACAAACGAAAAGGTTAATGTCAGAATATTAAGTATTGAAATGACCCTGATGAGGTAAAACAAACTTCAGATAAAAAGGAATAACTATTTCCTGCAAATTGCTTTAAATCGTTTTCTTAACCATCAATGAATCAATGGTTTTAATCATATTCGACCAGGTAAACCGCAATTTTTCCTTTTCCACATTCTTCGAAAACTCGGCTTCTTTTCCGCCATCGAAATATTTGAAGATGGCTCCTGCAATTTCGCCAGGTTCCGGGTTTACGACATAGCCGACAACCTCGTTTTTCACAAATTCCTCCAACCCTCCCACACTGGTAATTATCATGGGTTTGCCGAAATGATAGGCAATTTGGGTAACACCACTCTGCGTGGCGCTTTTATAAGGCTGTACAACTAAATCTGATGCACAAAAATACCTCGACACCAGGCTTTCCGGGATAAATTCAGTGGCAAGCACAACACGTTCGCCCAGGTTTAATTCCGCAATAAGATCGTGATAAGGTTTGGGGTCGGAATAAAACTCGCCGGCAATTAATACTTTAACAGGCAAATCTTTAAGCACCGGCAAAGCCAGGGCTTTCAGCAACAAGTCAAGCCCTTTATAATCGCGGATAAAGCCAAAAAAGAGCACATAATTAATATTCGCATCCAGGTTTAAAAGCCGTTTCGCGTCCTCTTTAGCAATAGCTTCGCCATAATTATCGTAAACCGGGTGAGGACAAAATAACGCTGGCTTTTTCGTGAAAGTCCTTAAATCGTCCAGAACATTTTTCGACATGGCAACAAACCCATCTACGCATTTGACCCAGTATTTTGCCAGTATCCTGTCACCCGGCCTGTGTTCGTGCGGAATTATATTGTCAACTATCGAAATAACGCTGGTAATTTTGTTGCTTTTAACGATCCGGGCGATAGTGCCGAAACAGGGAGCCATGAATGGCAGCCAGAATTTGACGATCAAAAGGTCAGGCTTTTTCTTTTTTAACTCGTACCCTATTTTTATCCAGTTTAAAGGATTGACGGAGTTGACTTTAACAGAAATTTTTAAATCAGCAGGCGGCGGATCGTCAGAATATTGTGTTTTGCCGGGAAACAGGAAACCCGGATATTGCAGGCTGAAAGTATAAATCTCTGCATCATAACCTTGCGACTGATACTCCCTGATGATCCGCTCGTTAAACGAAGCAAGCCCACCTCTTAACGGGTAGGCTGAGCCCAGCAATATAACTTTCTTATGTTCCGACATTCGAATTATTTAACAAAAGCCCGGGTTCAAGGTTCCAAGTTCCGGGTGCCATGTTCCCCGTTCCTATTTCTAGCTTCCAGTTTCCAGATTCCAGTTTCCAGATTCCAGATTCCAACTTCCAGTTTCCAGTTTCCAGCCTTTAAAAATTAACCACTGAGGCACTAAGGACACAGAGAAACACTGAGATATTAATTTGGACCCCTATTTACTATTTTCGATTAACCATT
>CAIXAQ010000756.1 GCA_903917425.1 uncultured Bacteroidales bacterium | reverse complement strand
CAAATCCTCGGGTTTTCCATATTTACCAACAGGTGTATTCGAAATTATTTTTAATCCTCGAGGTGTCAAATCACCGGTTTTTTCATCGGTAAGTAAAAAACGATTCTGGTTGGTGAGGAAAAATCCGGGAGCGATAGCGTTAACACGGATTCCTGTTTTGGCAAGGTGAACCGCCAACCATTGGGTAAAGTTATTCACTGAAGCTTTAGCTGCCGAATATGCCGGAATCTTTGTAAGAGGTTTGAAGGAATTCATGGATGAAATATTCAGAATTACCCCTTTCCCTTTTTGCAGCATATCTGTGGCAAACACCATACTAGGAAGCAAAGTGCCATTAAAGTTGAGTGCAAAAACCTTATCAAAACCATCCATTTCGAGACCAAAAAACGATTTTTCAAGATCGTTAATATCGGTAAGCTGTTCGATCTGTGTAGTAGCTTTGGGCGAATTGCCACCGGCTCCGTTAATAAGGATATCAATTGCCCCAAACTTTTCGTTAATTATTTTTTTGGCTTCCACAAGCGATTGTTTATCAAGTACATTGGCTTCCACACCTATACAATCGATATTAAATTTGGCTGCAAGCTGGTAGGCAGTATTCTCAGCAGCCTCTTTATTAATATCAATAATGGCTGTTTTAATGCCGGCTGAAGCCATGGCTTCGCAAATCGCATAGCCTATAACACCTGCGCCACCGGTAATTACAGCTACTTTTCCTTTCAGATCTGAAAAATCAAATTTCATATTTTCATTTTTAGTAAGGTTTAAACTCAGGATTTAGGGTTAGATCTTGAAATTCTTATAATATTCGATGTTTTCTTTCATTATAACGTCGATCGGGCTGTAGTTTAACTTATCAACAGGCTTTTTGAGAAAGAGATGGTTAAAGAGCGAAAACACACTTTTATATCCTTGCTCTTCAGGCTTTTGGCAAACAAGAAACTGAATAACTCCTTTTTCAAGATATTCAATATTTTCTGGTAACAAGTCGTAGCCAATCAGAACCACATTTTTAATTTTATTCTTTTCGAAATAGTTGGCTACCAGGTGGACCCTTGAGTTTGCAACAAATAAGCCGGATGGATACTGGTTACTTGCGAAAATTGTATCTAATGATTCAACGAGGATCGAGGGTGAAGAGATATCAAAATCCATCGAATGTATGTCTGGTTGATTCGTTGTCTCGAGCGAAAAATAAGAAATAAATCCTTTTTCGCGTAAGCTTAAATGATAAACAGGAGCCGAGGGATTTAAGGGTTTTACAATATATAGATGGCTGCTTCCCTTATTAATACTGTAATTCATTAACCTTGCGGCAAGGTAACCGCTTTGTGCTGAGTTCTGGCCAAAATAGGCCAGGTTTTTACAATTTTCAATAAATACATCAATGAAAACATAAGGAAGTTCAAGTGTATCGCACTTTTCAATCACAGTTAACGACGATTCATAAAAAACAGGAGCAAGGATGAAACCGCTGGGATTCGATTCTAAAATTTCATTGGCTTTTTCAGTGAAGGAGTTTTCGTTACTGTAATCGAAAGTGGCTACCTGAAGTTCGAAATTGAATTTTTTTATTTCCCTGGCTGCAGCTTTTATTCCCTCCAGAGGCTTTTCCCAGTATGGATTGCTGCCTGCATCAGGAATCAGAACGGCAATGGTGTATTTTATTTTTGATGACAGCGACTTGGCCAACAAATTGGGAGTATATCCTAATTCATCAATTATTTTAAGAACCTGTTCGCGGGTAGTTTTAGAAACTTCGCCACGGTTATGCAGCACCCGATCGACAGTGCCTATGGAAACATTTGCTTGCTTAGCAATGTCTTTTATGCCAATTTTCAGTACCGCGTCCTTTTTCAATGTTAGCCTGATTAATGGAACGTCATAAATTACCGTTAACGTACACGGCAAATATATGAACATTTTTTAAATCTCCGTTAACGTTAACGGAATTTATTTTTAATTCAGTTAATAAGTCCTTAAATTTGCTGCTCAATATATAAGCCGGGTGGAAACATTTTGCTTCAGCTACCTGTTTTACTACACAATTTAGCTTTGCTTTTAACACTCATCAATTAGTAAAATTACTATGGATACAACAATAATTCCCTCAATATCATTTCGTTACAGCGCAGTTATAACCGATATTGCGGCCTTGGTTTTTGTAGGTCTGGTTCCAGCGGCATCGCATTTGTTTAAAATCCCTGTTTATTATATCGAACCTATGCGTATAATGCTTGTATTGGCATTACTTTATTCGTCGCGGTGGAATGCTTATGCATTGGCCGTGGTGTTGCCTCTATTTTCTTTTTTGGTATCAGGTCATCCGGCCCCGGTTAAAATGATGATCATAATGACTGAGTTGCTGTTTAATGCATGGTTGTTTCTTTATTTCTACCAGAAAACCAGGAGATCATTCCTGAGTGCACTTGGTTCCATTATCATCAGCAAAGTATTCTGCTACACAATGTATCTTTTAGTATTTTCAATGGCATTCGTTAAAGCCGAGGCTGAAATTACATTCCTTTTTGCCCAGCTGATTTTGACTTTATTGTTGAGTAGTTTTGTTTGGTATATTATCAATCGCAGGAATTCAAGGCTCTTAATATGAGTGATGAATGAAAAGTGAATAACGAATAGTGAACAGTATTGAAAATTGGTTTGAGTGAGGCGCACCCCTAAAGTATTTGCTGCCGGGGTGGCCCTACCCGATTGCCGGTGTAATCAATTCATTTTTATCGCAATTTTGGAAGATTCTTATACTAATTTCAAATACATATTTTACAATTATTTACTGCTAATAGCGTAATGAATCTTCAGCCATTTTTGTTACAACTTCTTTTTCAAAATTATAAAGTTTTACCAGGGTTTGCGAAGAAACATCAGCACTCTGTGGTGTTATGACGACAAAATTCATCGTGGTTTTATTTGGGTTACGATCAATCCATGTTCCTGAATTCGCATAAATACATTTTTTATGATCATAACTTTCATCAGTAATAATTTTCGGTGTGTGTGTATGGCCAAAAATTACAATTCTTTTATCTTTTAAAGGGTTCATAAAGAATTGCAGATTTGCCTGATAATCAGTCTCTATACTTGAATCAACAGAATCGATGGCACGAGCAGTTTCT
>CAIXAQ010000755.1 GCA_903917425.1 uncultured Bacteroidales bacterium | reverse complement strand
GGAAGTTATTGAAATATTCAATCTTTGTAAAATACAGGATGAAACAACCGATGAAACGTTCATCCCAAAAAATAATCTCCAAAGTTTTTTCAATCGTGCACTCTCCTATAAATTCAGAAAAGAAGATGCCTTTAAATCCTATGGAATGTTATCCCCTGCTGAACGCCTGAATATTATACGCAAGTATGAACAGTCAAATGCCCAGCTCTCAGCGATATTTTTCGGCGAACAACGAAAATCATTATTTCTCGAACCACTGCCAAATCCGAATGAACAATGGAAAACAGAAGAAACTCTTACCCTTCAGAAAGCCATTCCTGTGTTCGTTGATTTACTATTATACCTGAATGATCAGATTCAACAATCCGCACAATTGGAACATAAATTCCGTACAGAGGTTAGGGACTCAATCACTAAACAAAGGAACCAGGTATCAAAGATCAGTGCCGAGACAGATTCATTGAAGGGCGTTATGGAAAAACTGACATATCTACCGGGAAGAGGAAAACTCAATTATTTAAAGGGGCCTGGCCATGATTTAAAGTACTCGACAATTAACTTAACTAAGTTAATATCCAATGCCAGATCATGGAACCAATTTTCGGGAGTTAATATTAACGGGGAGGGCCTGGAACTCTATTCAACCGGAGAGGATCCCTACTTTCAGATACCCTGGAAATTAAACCTAAAAAGAATAAAATCCCTGCGGATTGAAATGACAACTCCGGGCCCTACTACGTTACAGGTGTTTTATAAAACAAGTTACTTTCAGCAATTTAAAGAAATTTTTTCAGTTCGCCAGCAATTGCCCACAGGAAGGACAACCTCAATAATCCTATTCCCTTTGCCTGTAATTTCAGGGAAATTACGCATTGATCCTGGCTGCCTGCCGGGCCGTTATATAATTCATACAATTGAAATTGGCTCATGAGTCAAAATGAAATTTCATAATTTTTTAACGCAAAAAATCCCGTAAAGAGAGCGATTTTTTTCTAACATAGCATGCTTTGCGTTCTTTGCGAAAGCCTTAGCGTCCTTCGCGGTTAAAATTTATAAAAACTAAAATTGCTGCAATAAATTGCATGGTTTTAACCATTTTTGAAACCATAAAATAGTAAACCCATAAAACGGAATTGACCCTGAAATACAATGACAATAGAACCAGCGATTACGGTACAATCACTTTCAAAATCCTATAAGTTATATCGCTCGCGTTACGACAGGATTAAAGAGTTAGTGCACCCATTCCGTAAAAAGTACCACCAGAAATTTGCAGCTTTAAACGATGTATCCATTAAAGTTGAAAGAGGAGAAGTATTGGGTATCATCGGTAAAAATGGCAGCGGAAAATCTACGCTTTTAAAAATCCTCACCTCAGTGGTTACGCAAACATCAGGCAGTTATAATTGTGCGGGAAGGGTTACTGCTTTACTGGAATTAGGAGGAGGTTTCAACAAAGAACTCACAGGAGTAGAGAATATTTATTTCCTGGGAGCCATACAGGGGTATTCGAAAAAAGATATGAGTCTGCGCCTGGAAAAAATTCTCGATTTTGCTGATATAGGGGAATATGCATATCAACCCGTTAACACATATTCGAGTGGGATGTATATCAGGCTCGCCTTCTCCATATCAATGAATATTGACCCGGATATCCTTATTATCGACGAAGCCCTGGCCGTGGGGGATATACGGTTTCAACAGAAATGTTATCGCAGGTTCAGGGAATTTAAAGAACAACAGAAAACCATCGTATTTTGCACCCACAGCTTAAGTGCAGTCAAGGATTTCTGCTCACGCGCCATCTGGCTTCATGAAGGTAAGGTTATGTGTGAAGGCGATCCGGTGCAGGTCACGGATAGCTACAGCGCCTTTATGAGTGCAATAAAAAAGCCATTTATAGAAAAGGATGATAATAGTATTCCATCCTCACTGAAACTCCTTTCCGAAATAGTACCAAAGGAATTCCACCACCTGAACTGGTTCGACCTGAGCATTTGTGAGTCTTATGGCACCTCAGATGCAAAAATCCTTTATGCAGCCTTGCTCGATCGGGATTCGAATCAGAGTATCGACATTTTCAAAGGAGGTGAAAGCGTCAAGGCTATTCTATATATTAAGGCTGAAAATAAGATCATCAATCCCGATATACACCTGGTGTTGACCGGGCAATATGGCTCTGCTGTCTTCAAATTAAGCAGTACACAATACAGGGAGAAGTTAATATTAAAACTGGATAAGCCTAATTTGATACGCATTACCTTTACCTTCCCGCACATCGGGAATGGCCGGTATTTCTTTTCGGCAGGTTTAATGTCGGGCGAAAAAGGCATTAAACAATTCATTCATTATGTACACGATGCGTTTCTTGTCGAAGTGTTTAACCCTGATCAAAGGTATAAACAGGGATCCCAGTTGATTCTGGAATCAGCCAATTTTGAATGCATAGGAACTAAAAACAATTAGTACTCCAAATCTAAATCTCACACCTCTATAAATCCAGGTAAAGCCATAAATTATACTAATGAAACTGACAAAGGAATTCACAAACCTGGTTAATGCCCTGACTAAGCAAAGGGGAATTATGATTGCTTTAGTAAAACGTGATTTTCAAAGTCGCTACCTGGCTTCCTATCTCGGGCTGCCCTGGGCCTTTATTCAACCCGCCGCTTATGTCTTTGTAATTTGGTTTGCATTCACATTTGGATTAAAAGGCGGTCATGCTCCTGCCGGCTCACCTCTGGCTCCCTGGTTACTGGTAGGCATTGTGCCCTGGATGTTCATCAGCCAAACCATGATTGTAAGTTGTACCGCATTAGATAATTATGCCTACCTCATCAAAAAAACAAAATTCAATGTCAGCCTGATACCCTTTATAAAAATCCTTTCAGGTATGCTCGTTCATGTTATTTTGATCGGCTGTATCATGGTCCTGCTGATTTTTTACTACAAAATACACCCGTCAATTTATTGGATTCAGATCGTATATTATTTATTTGCCACCCTGGTCCTGCTTTCAGGCATCGCCTGGTTAGTATCATCCGTCAATGTATTGATACAGGATATGGCACATATTGTTAATATTTTAGCATCCATGCTTTTCT
>CAIXAQ010000754.1 GCA_903917425.1 uncultured Bacteroidales bacterium | reverse complement strand
TTTCTCCCCGATAAAACATGGAAGTATATTGAGGAAATGCATTTTTACCGGAAATAGTACTTCTCACCGCGCCTCAAGCCGGTAAAACAGGAATAATAGTGACTGTAGATGAAACCTACTCCACTGTTACCGATTTGGCAAGGTTTCGTGGCTGATCAACATTGCAGCCGCGCATCAATGCTATATGGTACGAAAGCAATTGCAAAGGAATGGTTGCCAAAAGCGGAACCAACATTTCGTCGCATTCAGGGATTTCGATGCAATAATCGGCTAGGCCGCTCACCTGTTCGTCCCCTTCGGAAACTATGGCGATAATTTTGCCTTTACGGGCCTTTACCTCCATAATATTGCTGACAACTTTTTCGTACTGTCCTTTCCGGGTAGCGATAACTACCACCGGCATTTCCTCGTCAATCAAGGCTATCGGACCGTGTTTCATTTCGGCAGCCGGGTAACCCTCGGCATGAATATACGAAATCTCTTTCAGTTTGAGAGAACCTTCAAGGGCTACCGGGAAATTAATACCTCGGCCGAGATACAAGGCATTGGTTGCTTTACTGAAAACCTGGGCGATCTCTTTCACATGATCGCTGCATTTCAATGTTTTTTCGATCTTTTCGGGGATTGTATTAAACTCGTGCAACATACGGTAATAGCGAGAAGCCGAAATAGTGCCTTTTTTCTCGGCAAGCATTAGTGCCAGCAAAGTTAGCACAGTAACCTGCGAAGTAAACGCCTTAGTAGAAGCAACACCAATCTCCGGACCGGCATGTGTGTATGATCCTGCATGAGAAGCCCGTGCGATGGATGAACCAACTACGTTGCAAATCCCGATAATGGTAGCCCCTTTCGACTTGGCCATTTCGATAGCTGCAAGGGTATCGGCCGTTTCGCCTGACTGAGAAATAGCTATTACGATGTCATCTTCAAAAATCAGTGGGTTGCGGTACCTGAATTCGGAAGCATATTCAACCTCGACAGGTATGCGTGCAAGTTCTTCGATCAAATATTCGCCTACAATACCGGCGTGCCACGAAGTTCCGCAACCGACAATTATGATGCGCCGGGCATTAAGAAACTTACGAAGGTAATCCTGTATGCCACCCAGTACTATGATTCCCTGGTCCATATGCAAACGACCACGCATACTATCACGCACTGTACGCGGTTGCTCGTATATTTCCTTCAGCATAAAATGTTCGAAGCCACCTTTTTCGAGTGCACTCAGGTTAACTTCGAGGGTTTGAACATAAGGTGTTTTTTCAACATCAGCAATAGTGCGGATTTTTAATCCTTCGGCTAAACTGATTGAAATAACCTCCTCCTCGCCCGGATACACCACCTGGCGGGTATATTCCACTATGGGGGCAGCGTCGGAGGCAATAAAGAATTCGTCAACACCGATGCCAACCACCATGGGACTGCCTTTACGGGCGGCTATCAGTAAATCGGGTTCATCCTGTGCTAAAATTACAATGGCATAAGCGCCTGTAACCTGGGTAAGTGCAATACGCACGGCTTCGGCTAACTTAAGCTTTTCATTGGTCATAATATCTTCGATGAGGTACATCAGCACCTCGGTATCTGTATCGCTTCTGAAAATATAGCCACGTTGCTGTAATTCCTGTTTAAGAACGCTGTAATTTTCGATAATTCCGTTGTGGATGATCGCCATTTTTTCGCTCGACGAATAATGAGGATGCGCATTCACATCGTTCGGTTCGCCATGCGTAGCCCAGCGGGTGTGGGCAATTCCAATGGTGGCGGTAACATCAAGGCCTTCGAGAAGATGATCCAGTTCGGACACTTTGCCCTTGGTTTTATAAACATTCAGGGAACCGTTTAAAAGTGCAATACCTGCGCTGTCGTACCCACGGTATTCCAGGCGGTGAAGGCCACCAAGTAAAATCGGGCTTGCTTGTTTTTTGCCAATGTATGCTACTATTCCGCACATAATACTATTGTTAAATTAGGTCAATTACTTTTGTTCAATAATTATATCTTTCAAATACTATTCTCAATTTAATGCCGCAAAAATACTAATTGTTGCCATACAGAAGCAAAGTAGCAGGCATTTTAATATGCATTCTTTATAAACCCGCAACCTGACTTACTAAAGACCTGGTAATTATTATTTATGAAAATGAGTAATGTCAGGTGAAATGAGTCAAGTCCATAATTTTGACTCACAGAGTAATGATTATTCATGGCGACTACCATTTGATCCATAAAAATAAGCTAAAAACCGATGAAATTTCCTTTCCTTTGAACATGCACTATGATATATGTTTCAAATTCAGATCTGTTTAATCTGAATTTTATACCCTAAACCGGATAAAACTACTTTAGCAGTTTTTTAATTTATTTCAGGAAGTAAAGTGAAAAACAGGGAATAACAGCTTCGGGGAATGTCAAAGATTACAGGTTCATGATGTTGAAAATGAATTGATTGCAAGTATTCATCAAACTGTTTGTATCCAAAAGTGCTATTTTATCCGGGTAAAACGCAGGTAGAGTTTCAGATCGGTTTCCGGTGAAGAAGTGCCGTTTAATACCAGGCGACTGCTAACATACGAGGCACTTGGAATAATCAGGTGCAGCCCGTTGTCATTGCCTTTTCCTGTTAAAACCTGTTGAATGTAGCGTGTAATGCGGAAACGGTAGGAATTGGAATTGCTGTAATAACTACCATCAAAAGCATTTGGATCTTCAGTATCATCAATAACCGAGAAAGGACTAGTGGTACCTGCTTCGCCCACACCCCGCAGAGTAATAACCGAAGGATTCTTAAAAACACTTGAAACAGAACCATTGCCCAGGATAAGTTGCGCATCATTAATTACAATCTTCTCATTTTCAAACCATTTGCTCAAATAGGGAAATTTGATCATAATTTTTGTTCCGGCCAATCCCTGTGCAAATAAAGTTTGCTGTCCAAGCGATGTATTGCCTTCCAATTGCTGCTTTAATGAAGGTACGGCCTCTGCATACCCGTAGTGGTTATAATTCTGAAACCTGGAGCAACCTGAACTGATCGCGAAAGTATAATTAAGCGTATCTTCCGTATTGTGGTAATACATCTGAATCCGGCTATAATCAGAAGGAAGGTTGAACATAATGATACAACCTTTTCCGACATTATTCTGAGGATCGGCAACAATACAAATACCTTTAAAAAATTTAGTAAATTCAGTATTGTTATTCAGATAGGTTGTATCCTGAGCGTTAAGAATATAATTGCCAAAATTCGAATTTATAGGAATCCGGAGAATGGGTGCTTGTGTTTTTCCGTTGTAATAGGCACTGTCGTGAGGATGGGGTTGGAAAGTAAGCTGTCCTAGCGGCTTAGCTTCATCGTAGCCCAGGGTTGAGTTGGAATATGAGTTTAGTGAGTCGTAAATACCTTCGGTAAGGGCGTAAATATGAAAAGTCATATTGCTTAGCGTATCACCGTAAGCGTCTTTGTAAGGCAGGTAAAGGAAGGCCGAATCAAACACCGGAGTGGTTCCGAATCTCACCCTATTGGTTGTAATAAAAATCTGTGAATATAAGGTGGATGTTGTGCGTCCGAAAATCGGATCATACATACTTCCGATTTGAGCATAAGTCAGATTGTGCGTGTAAACCGAATCTTCGGGGATGGTGTATGCTTTAATCTGTACAGTATCGGTATAACCAAGGGTGAGTAAATCTACCTTGTCGAGCAATTCAATCCCGATAGGTGAAATGTCCTTGGTACATGATGAAATAAACAAAGAAAGTATTACGAAAAATGACAATTGGCGGATTAAAACTAGCCTTTTCAATGTTTGCAATTTTAAGGGATTATTTGATAAATTGTTGTGAGAACTAAACGGCTTAACTATGAATAATTTTTTCGTAAAACTCATTGTAAACAGGAATGTAATTTTCGGTACCCTGGTATGGAAGCATGGGTTTGCCTGATTGTTCGACATATTCCGCTAATTCGCTGTTAATCTGTTCGCTTGCAATAATAACACCGTTCGAAACATCAATGGCAGCCTTCATCAGATTCACATAATCCGGCTTCTTAAAATGCTTGAGGTCTTTGATTGCGATGTTTTCGTGCTTAAGTTTTGCCTGTAGATTTTTATGGAGAGGCTCCGTAAAATCGTCATCATAAATGGATATAATTACCTTAGAAGCTGAAAACAGTGGATTTTCGTAATAGACTTTTTTTACGTACAGTGGCGTAAGTGCCGACATCCAGCCATGACAGTGTACAATGTCAGGGCTCCATCCAAGTTTTTTTACCGTTTCGAGTACTCCTCTTGCAAAAAAGATAGCCCGTTCATCGTTATCTTCATAAAACACATTGTTTTTATCGCGGTAAACGTATTTGCGGTGGAAATAGTCTTCGTTATCAATAAAATAAATCTGCATTCTGGCTTGTTGTATCGAGGCTACCTTGATGATCAGTGAATGGTCGGTATCATCGATGATGAGGTTCATGCCCGAAAGGCGGATTACTTCATGAAGTTGGTTTCTTCGTTCATTTATACTGCCAAAACGAGGCATAAAAGTACGGATTTCTCGTCCCTTCTCCTGTATGCTCTGCGGTAAATGTCTGGATATTAGTCCCATAGGACTATCCTTCATGAAGGGTGTTATGTCCTGCGTTACAAAAAGAATCTTTGTTTTCTCCATATTTATCGCCTCACTATTTGGGATCGCAAAGTTAGTAAAAATATCGAAACGGAATCAATAAAGGCTTCGACTTGAATGCGTTAATTTAAGTTAAGGGAACCAGCACTGTTAAGTTTCAGCAATGACGCCTTCGCTGAAAATCAGGAGGTTTTATAATTTACCTGGGTATAGCCGGTTATATTACAGCGATTTTGTTAACTGTTAATATTTCATAAATAAGTACTGAATATATTATTTACCTGCCCGCGATCGGAATGGCGGAATATGGTGTTATTTTATTATGGTTTTGCCACGAATTAAAGGGAATTGGTTTTAAAATGTCAGAAGACAGAAGTCGGAAGACCGAAGTAACTGTGCAACTGATGCCACATTCCTGCAATGATAAAAACAGCTCGGATAAAGTTAATTGTCAGCCAATCTGCTACTTGTAATGGGATAATATTTGTCCGGGTAGCTTCCGACTCCCGTCTTCCAACTTCTGACAATATTTTTATCCACTAAATTAGCAGTAGAACCTTTATTTATTAGGGAATTCCTCAAAACCACAAAAGGCTGCCATTTATATGGTAGCCTTTTGCGGTAAGGTTGAGGTTAGATGTGGGAACTTATTTTTTTGATTTACATGTATTAACCAACCACGATTTTCTTTTTAAAGATGGAACCTCCTGCTTCAATAGCAATGATATACACACCTGCTTTCAACTGATGGTCGAGTTGCTGAGTTCCGCTTCCCGGAACGCTGGTTTTAAGAATAATTCTGCCTGTAAGGTCGTATAATACTACATGAGCCTGGTTAGCATCAGTATTCAGCGTCAGGGTAATGTGCCCCGCTGACTGGCTTGAGTTAACAATGATATCAGAAGCATATTCTACGATTCCGGTAGTATTGAGTACCTGGACAATTTTTGCCGGTGACCAGGCGCTTTCACCACAGGTATTCGAATCTTTTACCTTTATTTCGGCATTTCCTATAAATGCGTTATTCCAGCTTACCAAAGAAGTGGCGCCAGAACCCGATATTGTTCCTGCTGATGCCGGGCTAAGCTGCCATACGTAGGCATCTGCTGATGCGGAAGTGGTGAAATTACTGCTTACAGTATTTTGCAGATTCACCATGGCAGGACCCGATGGCACGGAAGGTGTTGATGGAGGCAATCCCACGGATATCGGGAAATTGCTTATTTCACCATTTCCACAGGCGTTAGAAGGCACAACCGAAATATTGCCATTATTTGCTCCAATAGTTGCATTAATGGAATTTGTTCCCTGTCCCGAAAGGATTATTGTGCCGGCAGGCACACTCCATGCATAGTTTACACCGGCAACATTCGTAACCGAATAAACCTGTGAAGTAGCCAGGCATGGAGTATTACTCCCGCTGATACTACTTGGTTGTGCAGGAACCGGGTTTACAGTCATGCCAAGAATTGCTTCCGGGCCGTTGCCGCAATTATTCGAAGGCAATACTGTCACATTCCCGCTGTTTGGGCCAACAATTACATTTATTGAGTTGGTTCCTTGTCCTGAGTTTATTGTGGATCCGGAAGGTACTACCCATGAATAAGTCAAACCAGGTACATTCGTGACTGAATAGGTCTGCATAGTTGTCTGGCATGGATTTGTACTTCCCGAAATGGCGCTGGACTGAACAGGAATCGAATTTACGATGATCGGAAGATTGGAAGATGCTCCATTGCCATTGGTATTGGATCCATAAACACTGATATTGCCGGATGCTGCTGCTGCACTAAACGATACGCTTATGGATGTTGTTCCCATCCCGCTTACGATGGTGGCGCCCGAAGGAACCGACCAAACGTAATTTGTTGCACCCGCAATTGTTCCTACTGAGTATGTTGCGTTGTTGTTTATGCATACTGCTGCAGGACCTGATATAGGGCCTGATGGTGCAGGGGTTGAAGCTGCTTCCTGCACCGTTAAGGTACTTAGTGTGGTTGGGCCGGAATAGTTTCTCGCAAAAGCTCCGTAAAAAGTAACTTCACCCGTGCCGGCTGCAGGAGCAATCCACCCGAATGTCCACGTTTTAACCGAAGTACTAGCACTCGAATGAGTAACGTATTTTGAGCCTCCAACAAGTTTGCTGCCTGTTCCGGCAACTAAGGTTCCCAATTGAGTTCCGCTTGCATTTTGAGATGATACTTCAAATCCATACTTGCCTGAGCTACCGAGTGTGGCAACGGCTGTAATCTGGTAAGTCTGACCAGGAACATACCCGGTTACAGGAATTGTCGATGTAATTAACCCGGCTGTGATGGTAGCTGCCTGTCCGTGACAGGACGTGCAACTGGAACCGTCGCCCGGGGAGCCTGTTTTGCCTGCCGGGGCTCCAGTGGGATACAACATTGAGAATCCGCTCAACGAGAAGAATGATACAAAAGAAATTGCTAAAAGCAGTTTGCAGGTTTTCATAAATTAAACTTTATCGGGTATTACTTAGGAGTGAAATTTTTTTTACAAAAAAACAGAAAATCTATCACTCTTACAATGAACCGAATATGATATTTGATAGATATAAAATGACATATGTCAATGTAAAAATATTACATTCAGTTCAATCTTGTATAACCGTTTTGGAACAGTTTGCCGGTGAAGTTAAAAAGAATAAGGATTTAGGATTTTCAAAGGCGTATTGACATAGGTATTTAAAGAAAAAAACAAAGTTGGGTTGGAACTAAATGAACCTGATTATTTCTATTTCAAAAATAAAAAACCCCCGGATTACCTTTTGGAAGCTTCTAAGGCTGCCATAAGGTAATCCGGGGTAAGGAAAATGATATCTTTTGTTGAATTCTTGAAATTAATACTCAGAATTACATGACAAGTATTTTCTTTTTGAGGCGGGAACTTCCTGCTTCAAC
>CAIXAQ010000753.1 GCA_903917425.1 uncultured Bacteroidales bacterium | reverse complement strand
TTCAAGATGGCAAATACCTACACTCAAATCTATATACAGTTCGTTTTTGCAGTCCAAAACCGTGTTTCGTTAATAAAGGAAAGCTGGCAGGCCGATCTTTATAAATATATGACCGGAATAATCGCGCAGCAAGAAAATAAACTATTTGCCATAAACGGAATTGGAGATCATGTTCACATTCTCATCAGCATGAATCCTAAGCAGGCACCATCAGATTTGATGTACCATGTGAAAAGGAGTTCTTCGCGTTGGATAAACGATAACAAACTATGTCCCGGCAAATTTTCCTGGCAAGAGGGATTCGGAGCCTTTTCCTACGGGAAATCTCAGATTACGATGATTACCCGATATATTGAGAATCAGCAAAATCATCACCAGAAACGGACTTTTATCGACGAATATATTGCATTTTTGAAAGCTTTCGAGGTTGAATATGATGAACTATATATCTATAAACAAATCGATTAACTCTTATTATATATCCCCTACGGGGAAAATCCTCCAAATTGAACATTTTCTATTCGGGTTAATGCCCTACGGGCAAAATGGCCTTATTCTCAGTGGAGCATTTAAAAATCCATTTCTTTTAAAAAAACATAGTACCTCCGCAACCAATATTTCAATACTTTTGCCCTTCATTCTGACCTCAGATAAACATGCTTTGGAATTTATATTTCATTATTCAGATTAACAGGACCTGTCTCTAATAGCAGATTCTGATTTCCTGCCTTTCTCAGGCCAAAAATTCCTTTTCTATTTCAAAACAAACATCACCTTTACTGTGGTGTAAATATCTATACCAAATTTATGGCAGATCAAACCCTGTTTATTACCCCCGCTCCTATTACGTTTGAGCAGATTGAAAACATGCTTGCGCCTGATCAGCAACTTGCATTATCTCCTGAGTCGCTTGCTCTCATCGAAAAATGCAGGAACTATCTCGATCAGAAAATTGAAAGCCAGGAAGATCCCATTTATGGTATTACTACAGGCTTCGGATCGTTATGCAACCGGACAATTTCCAAAGAAGATCTGTCGCAGTTGCAGGTCAACCTGGTGATTTCCCACGCCTGCGGAATCGGTCAAACCGTTGAACCCGAAATTGTGAGGCTCATGCTGATACTGAAAGCTTATGGATTGTCACTGGGGAATTCCGGTGTACAAACTCTGACGGTTCAGCGCCTGCTCGATCTTTACAACAACAATATTCTTCCTGAAGTCCGGCAACTTGGCTCGCTGGGTGCATCGGGCGACCTGGCTCCCCTGGCACACCTGGTTTTACCGCTCCTGGGAAGAGGAAAAGTTTTATATCAAAATAAGGTACAACCGGCAGTAAACGTATTGTTTCAACTGGACTTGCAAGGTTTCAGCCTGAAATCTAAAGAAGGCCTCGCATTGCTGAACGGAACACAGTTTATGAGCGCACATGGTGTTCTCGTTTTGCTGAAAGCTTTTAAACTTTTACGCCTGGCCGATATAACCGGCGCTATCTCGCTGGAAGCATTTAACGGCCGTCTTGATCCATTTCACGATCTGATACATCAAATCCGGCCTCATCCGGGTCAGATTGAGACAGCAAATAATATTCGTGCTATTCTGAAAGGAAGTAAGCTGATTGATAAACCGGGAAAAGCAGTTCAGGATCCTTATTCCTTCCGTTGTATTCCGCAGGTGCATGGTGCTGCAAAAGATACCGTAAGGTATGCCGCTGAAGTTGTTCTGCGCGAGATAAATTCGGTAACCGATAATCCGACTATTTTTCCTGACGAAGATCTGATCCTTTCGGGAGGAAATTTCCATGGGGAACCGCTGGCATTTGTACTCGACTTTATTGCTATAGCTCTCGCCGAATTAGGTAACATCGCCGAAAGGCGGTTGTACAGGCTTATCGCCGGGCAGCGCGGATTACCCGAATTCCTGGTGGCTCATCCGGGCCTGAACTCCGGCTTTATGATTCCTCAATATGCAGCCGCATCGGTAGTTAGCCAGAACAAACAGCTTTGTACCCCTTCGTCGGTTGATAGCATCACCTCGTCGAACGAGCAGGAGGACCATGTGAGCATGGGTGCAAATGCTGCTACCAAAGCCTTGCGTGTGGTTAAAAATGTGGAGAATATTCTTGCCATTGAACTGATGGCCGGATGCCAGGCATTGGAATTCAGGGGTATTGAAAACACTTCACCCTTCCTACAATCAATTATCAAGGAGTACCGGCAAACGGTTCCCTATGTGGAGGAAGATGTGCTGATGTACGAATTGGTTGACAATTCCCTCCGGTTTGTTCAAAACCATCATTTCCATCTGCCGGGATAGCAACATTTTTTGATACATTTCTCCTGAATTGTTTTATGACAGACAAATATTAATCGGTTAAAAGATTTTTTCAGTAGGTTTGCTTTAAATTTGAAAATGCGATAATGTGGTAATGTGATAATGCGATAATGCGATAATGCGATAATGCGATAATGCGATAATTTGATAATTTGAAAATGTGGAAATTTGAAAATTTGAAAATGAACAGGATGGAGCTAAGTCCAAATAAAACATCGGATCAACACCCCTCACCTTGTCGCCCCTCATCCCAAACCCCAACCCCAAAAACCCAACCCCTAACATACCATGACACTAATCATCACAGGCCAGGGCCTGACCATCGAAAATGTAGTTAATGTTGCCCGCAACTGCCAGAAAGTTGAATTGCATCCCGATGCTTTAAGCAGGATTGTTGCCTGCCGCGCCATGCTCGAACGCAAGATTGATGCTCACGAAATCATGTATGGAGTTAACACGGG
>CAIXAQ010000752.1 GCA_903917425.1 uncultured Bacteroidales bacterium | reverse complement strand
TCCAGGTTTTCAATTTTGTGGATGAATAATAGCCTTGCCATAAGAACATCCGTTCCTGCTGAAGGGTAGGGGATCTGGTAGGTTTTATCCACAAGGTCGTGCATGTAAATACCGGGTTCGAGTGCTTCGTATGAGAGTCCGATAATGCGTACCTCAAAATCCTGACATTCGCGAATGGCGCGGATCACGGCAACACCAGGACCAGGGCTATCGATAGCATTTAACGCAGTTACGGCGATAACAATTTTCTTCCTGCCTAAGATGTTTGTATGTGCGGTTTGCATATGCATATCAGTTATCTGTTAATTAAACTCTTGTTCTTTCCTGTTTGAAAAGACTATTTGCTGATTGCAAACTTGTAAGTTTCTGATTTAAAGTTTGCTGCTTCAATCCTGTATAAATACATCCCGGCCGGCAAGTCATTTGTCTGGATCAGAATATTATCGAAAGTATGATCAATATTAAATGTTTTTACAACCTGCCCGTTCGAATTGTACAACTTCAATTCAGCCTGATGGACTGATTCAGGTAAAATGTATGGTATTGTAATACTGTTGGTTGCCGGATTAGGAAATGACAGCGGCATCGAAAATCCTGATTTAGCAGTTGGCTCCTGAATGTTTGTCAATACCTGGCCAGGTAAAGCATAAATCATTGTACTTACTGTGCTTGGCGAAACGGAATAATCGTAAACCCAGGCAAACAATCTGGAGCCACTTTGCGCAGAATAAATTGCCGAATATCCTCCACCGGGAATGCTTAACAACACTGTACCGTTTTCGTTGGCAATGCGGGTATCATAGGTATAGTAAGCCGAGGTGGTATTGTAGGTGTAAGACACATACATAAGTTCGATCAAATTGTCGGTATTGAACAGGTTTTCGGTAACAAACTGAATATCATACAGGTAATAATTGGCCGGAATGCTCAGGCTAATGGTTTTCCAAAGCGAATGATCGTTGTTATACAGGCGACACTGGTTATTTGTGACATCCATTACGTAATATTTATACCCGGCAACAGGCAGTTTAACATAGGCAGCCGAGACACCGGTATAAATATGTTCGAGATTTATTTGCCCCTGTGAGCGGAATGTAGTAATGAAAAGGATGGTGAAAATTAAAAAAAATCGTCTCATAGCAAAATATTTTACTGCAGGATTTATTCGGTTTGTGCTTTTTAAACCGTTGGGATAAGTTATTTCTGGAGGCTAGTCTAAAATGTTTGAATCAACCAGTTGTGACTTAAAATCGTCGAGATCCTTCTCAAACTGTTTGGGATCGACATCATATTTTGCGCAGATAGTTTCAATAATCTCCGAAAGGGTTTTATCTAATTTGAGCAAACCAATTATCTCGGCTCCTATGGGGTTGGTGGAGAAAGAATCGCCTGTACCCGGATTGAAAACAAATCCTTCTTCGCTGGTAGCAATGTTTTTTTTAAGTTTCATAGGTGTGATTTTAAATATGAACTAATCAATTTGTCAGTTTGAACAACTATCTATACTATGTGAATAGTAATCAACAAAAATAATCTTAACCGTTCCCGGATAAAAACAAAATCAGCGAAAAGCCTTATTATATAAGTAGAAATGCTTTTTTAGCGGGTAACAGACAGATTTCTGATTGAGTTTTAAATGTGATAATGTGATAATG
>CAIXAQ010000751.1 GCA_903917425.1 uncultured Bacteroidales bacterium | reverse complement strand
TTTCTCTTTGTCTGTAAGTTGATTCAATCAAAAAAACAGTAAGAAAAGAGCAGGTTTTTGAGAATATTTACTTACCTTTGGAGGGTATTAGCATTCGTGAAAAACTATTTTTCTGTAAGTGTCCCCGATTTGGATTAAAACAGAAAGATTATTGTTAATGTGCTATTTGGGTCTCCTATAGATATACTTTGCAGGAGATCTAAAATTAGATCAAGCAATTTCATTCATTTGTCTGACTCTTTTATCCTCGACTCTCTATTTTTTTTTCAATTCGATTAGATTGATTTTCTGAAGTACACTTTCCTTCATCTGACTGACTCTTTTATCCTCGACTCTCTATTTTTTTCAATTCGATTAGATTGCTTTTCTGAAGTACACTTTCCTTCGTCTGACTGACTCTTTTATCCTCGACCATCTGTTTTTTTTAATTCGATTAGATTGATTTTCTGAAGTACACTTTCCTTCGTCTGACTGACTCTTTTATCCTCGACCATCTATTTTTTTCAATTCGATTCGATTGATTTTCTGAAGTACACTTTCCTCGTCTGACTGACTCTTTTATCCTCGGCTTTCTGTTTTTCAATTCGTTTTGATTAACAAATTACACTACCAGCCTTCCTTTAAAATTAAGCATAAAATACTTAGTTATTTAAGAGTTTTACGTTTCACCCATTCACCTAATACCGAAGAATCATGAAAAAATTTCTACACTTTTTCCAGACAATGCTTTTTGTGCTGTTCTTTTACAACAGTGTAAATGCGCAATACTGCACTCCCGTATTTACTAACGGGTGCACAGGTGGCTATGGAATAACATCGTTCCAGTTTGGGGATCTCAACCAGGCGCCAATAGCATGCGATGGTACACCGGAGTATTATCATGATTTTACCGGTATGAGTGCTGATTTTGCGCAAAACGGCATTTATGATATTTCGGTTCAGGCGGTTGATTATGGGGTGAATATTTCTGTCTGGATTGATTATAACGGCGATGGAGCATTTGACAATGCAACTGAACTTGCTTCGCAGTTTTTCTGTCCTGCATCCAGTACTACTTCTACTTCAATTACTATTCCGGGAACTGCCACCCTTGGTGCCACACGTCTCAGGATTATGTCGTCAACAAACGGTTTCCCGATTGATCCATGCTTTGATCCCGGTTATGGAAACTGCTCCGACTTTTCAGTAAATATTATTGAACCACTTACACCACCGGCCGTTACTACGCTTTCGGCAACCGACATAACGGCAACTTTAGCTGTACTTCACGGTACAATCAATGCAAATAATAGCCCAACCCATTCCAGGTTCAATTATGGATTACTTGGCAGTTACACTGAAGGTGCTTCCGGTGATCCATGGATTATAACAGGAGGAACCGATACAGATGTTACCACTACCATAACAGGTTTAAGTCCAAATACACTTTACAATTACGAATTGGTTGGATATGGACCCGGAGGTTCTGTTTCAGGCGGAAATGTGGAATTTACCACCGGCACTATTTCACCAACGGTCGCCACACTTGCTGCTACTGCCGTTTCCGGCGTTTCGGCTATGTTGCATGGGACAGTGAATGCAAATAATCTTCCCTCGACTGTTTCGTTCGAATATGGATTGGATGATACTTATGGCAATACCGTTCTAGGAAATCCATCGGATGTTTCGGGTTTTTCAAATGATCCTGTATCGGCCTATTTAACCGGGCTGACATTGAACACAACCTACCATTACCGGGTAGTCAGCACAAACGATGCCGGTACTTCCTATGGTGCCGATATGACATTTACAACTCTTGCTACCCAGTATTGTATTCCTGTTTATGCCAATGGCTGCAGTGGTGAAGGTACTATGGGACTAACGCATTTTGCACTGAATACCATTTCAGAAAGTATTCCATGCTCTGGTTCGCCTAGCTATTACCAGGATTATACTGCATTGTTTACAACCGACCTTGCCCAGAATGGTTATTATACAATTTCGGTGCAGGCAGGGTCCAGCGATTTCTATGTCAGGGTATGGATCGATTATAATCAGAACAATATTTTTGATGGTGCAAGCGAAGTGGCAGCCCAGGTATATTGCCTGAATGGTGGCAATACATACACCATGCCATTCACTGTCAATCCAACATCACTTACCGGTTCGACTCGTCTGAAGGTGATGTCGTCCTATTACCAGACTCATTTTGGGTATCCTAATGATCCATGTTCAACCTCAGAACTTTATGGCAATTGTGCCGATTTTACGGTAAATATTGTTGCCCCAGTAGCAGCTCCAACTGTAACAACGCTGGATGCTTCGGGAGTTACAGCAACGGATGCCGTGTTGAATGGTACAGTGAATGCCAACGATATTCTGACGAATGTTGAATTCCAATATGGAACGGGACCTGGTTTCGGAAATTCAATTGTGGGCAATCCGGCAACCATAACCGGGACTACTACAACCGATGTGAATGCTTCGTTAACAGGTCTATTTCCAAATACCACCTATTATTTTATGGCGGCCGGTTTTGGAGAGGGAGGCTATGTTTCGGGGGGTACATATTCATTTACTACCACTGCTATCCCTCCAACGGCAACAACGGATGCTGCTTATCCTATCTCCGGTACATCGGCAACCTTGAATGGAACTGTGAATCCAAATAATGCAGAATCAACTGTTTCTTTTGAATATGGGTTGGATAATACTTATGGAACCACAGTGGCTGGAATGCCTTCTTCATTTCTGGATAATTTTCCTCAGGTAGTGACACAAACCATTACTGGTCTGGCAATTAATACGACCTATCACTACCGGGTTGTCAGTGCCAATTCTGCGGGCACATCCTATGGGGCTGATATGACATTTACAACCTTATCAACTCCTTATTGTATTCCGGTCTATTCAAGTGGCTGCAGTGAAAATACATACGGATTGACTCAATTTAATCTCAATACCATAACCCAGGCTATATTGTGCGAAGGAACACCCAGTTATTACCACGATTTTACATCATCTGTTTCGACTGACCTTGCAAAAAATGGTTATTATACCATTTCACTGCAGGCAGGTTACTGGGATAATTACGTAACGGTTTGGATTGATTATAATAATAATAATATTTTTGAAGCTGGTAGTGAAACCGTTGGACATGCCTATTGTTACAATACCGGTCAAACCTATAC
>CAIXAQ010000750.1 GCA_903917425.1 uncultured Bacteroidales bacterium | reverse complement strand
TTTTGTATTTTCTGTAAAGGTGTGAGTACCGAGATTTCGATATCGATCAGGTTCATTTCCTTAGCTATTACTGCCGAAAAACGGCTATCGCGGGTGGCAGCCGCAACGGCCATTCGTTGAACGGTTTTAAAGAGTGGCTCATCCGCATCGAAATGCCCTATGCACCCACGCAGCTGACCTTGTTTTTTCAGGGTCACAAACGCCCCGGCTTTGGCGCAAAGAGCCGGCGGAAGTGATTTAACATCCATTTCCGGAATGCCTTTTTCTGCCAAATTGGATTGTATCGCGTTTCGCGCAAGTAGGAGCAGTTCTTTCTTTTCGGTTTCGGTCAGTAACATTGTATCCTGCTTTTTTTGAACAACACTCAGCGCATAATAGCCAACCACACGATTCTTTTCGCCATATTCCGAATCGCCCGAATTTTTATACATCAACTGTTTATAGACAATATCATCCTTGTCCTCAGTAAGATACATAAGAGTAAGAACGCTTGGCCACGAACAGCAGGGGGTGGAAAGGTTAACAACTTTCATTTCGGTACAGCTGTCAAGGGCTTGTATAAAATATGCGGGATCGTTGGTAGCAATTGCGTCTGCCATTTTTTTATCTGTTTTAACTGCATCGGCGTAAGCCGGATAATGCGAGAAATCGGTACTGATAACAAACAGATTTTCGGGCGAAAAATAAGGTTTCAGAGCAGCGGCTACCTGCCTGCAGGTTTCCTTATTCTGAGTCCCCAATAAAATCGCGACAATTTTAAAGTCCTTTTCCCGGTAATATTGCAAAAAAGGAATCTGAACTTCAATGCTATGTTCAGCCCGGTGATAGTTGGGATCGAAGGCTAAGACTTTATTCCCGGCTACAAGTTTCTGTGCTGTTTCGAAGTCAGTCTTTACGGTTCCCAAAGGCGTGATATAATTACCAATACTGTAAACCGACCCTCCGGCGAACGAATTGCGATGGCTGCTGCCAATTACAAATATGGTTTTGTATTCCTTTTCAGGATAAAGCTGGTTAAATGCTGCTGCCGCAACTTCTCCTGAGAAAACGTATCCCGCGTGTGGCGAAATTATGGCCCGGACTTCACTGTTGGCGTCCGAATCCGGAGCTTTAGCGAAGAGCTTTTTTAAAGTTCGCTGCAGTTCGGAGGAATCAGAAGGGTAAAATTGACCAGCTACAGCGGGCTGGCGGTTTTGCAAAGTATCCGGAATTTCCATAGTTACTGCTTGATTGGTATTAGATTGACAATTTAAACACAGGAAAAACGAAAGCGTTATGGTTAATATGGCACCTCGTTTGCGAATGCGACCGAGTCTCATCTTAGCAGGATTATTCAGTATAAAATTACACCGGTTTATCCTGAAAACAATGCTTTTTGTCAAAAAATCCCACGGAATAGGAAAGAAAATAAATAGATTCCTGGGGCAGCCGGTAATTAAAATCAGAACTTTTTCTCACGAATAAATAATTCCAGGTCTGTTGGTTTGGTTTTTTCAGGAAGTTCAAATCGCAGCAATATCGAATGTTTTTCCATGGTTGGATAGGCCGAAATGCTTATTGAAAAAACACCGTTTTTAGTTGGGGTTAAAAGTCCAGGCGTTTCCTTTGCAAACAATAAAAGTGAAGGGTTAACAGCAGGAATAATTTTATTGGTTTTAATGTTTCGAACCTCAATTTCGTACTGACCGGGCAAAGGGATAAATGATGAAATGTCGGCTTCGTATGTGCCATTTAGGTTCCTGAAACTTTGAAGTTTGCCTGCGTTTTGTTCGTTGCTTGTTTTCTGCTCGCCTTTTACCCAGGGTGTGCCATAATCGTCGCGGTCAGAAGCAATGGCGTTATGGTCTTTACCATCGTTTATATAAAATGCTGCCAATCGTTTGATTACAGGCGGCAATTTTCTTTCGGTACAGCGAAACCTTAGTTTGTTAACACTCACCGGACGGAACTGTTCAATACGCTTATGTCCGACAGAAATTCCTGCTGAAATGCGGAACCAGTCACCATCGGTTTTGCCTTCAATAACGTATCGTCGAACACGCTCACCGAATGAGATATCTTCCTGTATGATAAGATGATCCACCAGGGTAGATTTTTCAAAAACAAGCTCAACCGTATCCCCTTTCCCGGATGTTTCGCAAATACTTTGGCCGAAGCGTCTTTTGATTTCGGAACCAAAAAGTTTATAAAGCGAAACATCTTCCTGCGGAATCAGCCCGCTTGTGTCGGGAGCGGAATTCAGAAGCAACTGGCAGCCGTGGCCAACTGAATTGTAATAAATGTCGATGAGTTCATCGAGGGACCGAAGTTTCTTATAATTGTCAGGGCTCCAGAACCAGTCGTGGTTTTTGAGCGGTACATCTACTTCGGCAGGCATCCATACTTCACCATCGGGATCGCCATGGGCGGCGGTGGCAGTTCCCGATAGTGCATCACTTAGTTTTACGCTGTTCCAGGCGGGGTAAGGGGCAAACCCACGCTCATTGCCCACCCAGCGGATATCGGCAAATGAACCCTGGAACACAATGGCATCAGGCGTATATTTCTTAATAATATCTTCCAAAGGGACAATAACACTGCCGTCAAACCAAATTTCCGTAATATGGGGTGTTCGCGAAAGCACTTCCTGCCATTGTGTGCGGAGTATATGATTGTATTCTTCCTGCCTTGTGGAATCGCTGGTTCGGCCTCCGCCTCCCTGATAAGCCCCAAACGAAAGGTCGCTGGGCGAAATATAAATTCCCAGTTTCATTCCCCTTTTTTCGCATGCTGTGGCCAGTTCGGCCAATACATCGCCTTTTCCGTTCCTGTAAGCTGTGTTTTTAATGCTGTAAGGAGTGGTTTCGGTCTGCCACCAGCAAAAACCGCCTGCATGCTTCGCCACAAAGATGATCATTTTAGCCCCCCATGATTCGGCTACGTCAATCCATTGATCAACATCCAGTTTAGCGGGGTTAATCCTGCTGAGGGGAGTTGAGTGGTTGTCGTAGCTGGAATTCTGCCAGGTTGCCGGGTCGAAGTGGACAAACATTGTTTGCTCCAGATCCTGCCATACAATCTGCTTTGGCGAGGGAACGGATGGATGATAAGGAATTGCTTGAGCATTAATGCATTGAAATGCAGGAATCAGCATTATACTGAGGCAGAATAGTGTCTTTCGGCTCATGCGTTGCGGGATTTTATAGGCAATAGGTTAGCAATAAGGTGTGAAAGTATCGCGGCTAAGCGAATGATTAACCCAATAGTATTTCAATACAAATGTATCATTTAACAGGGTGAAACCGGATGAGCTAACGAAATTTTAAAAAGCAGGTTTCGTTGCGGACCCTTGCGCTGAAAAGCGTATTTTTGCACCATCAAAAAAACACATCCATTGAATATCGCAGCACTTGTTTCGGGAGGCGTTGACAGTTCGGTTATGTTGCATTTGCTTAAAGAGCAGGGCCACGAACCGGTGATTTTTTATATCCGTATCGGGATGAAAGACGAGGAAGGCTTCCTGGATTGCTCTTCCGAAGAGGATATTGAGCTTACCTCCTGGTTGGCAAACTATTACGGGTTAAAGATGGAAATTGTTCCTTTGCACGAGGAGTATTGGGACAATGTGATGGCCTACGCGCTTGATGCGGTTCGCAAAGGGCTTACTCCCAACCCGGATGTGATGTGCAACCGGCTGATCAAATTCGGCGAATTCGAAAAATACTGGGGTAAAGATTTTGATAAAATTGCTACAGGCCACTATGCCAATACGCTGGTGGAAGGCGGTAAAACCTGGCTTGCAACAGCAAAAGATCCGGTTAAGGATCAAACGGATTTTCTGGCTCAAATCACCTATCCGCAAGTGAGCAAACTCATGTTTCCGGTTGGAAACCTGATGAAAAGCGACGTCCGGGCTATTGCTCACAAACAGAATATGCCCAGCGCCCACCGCCGCGACAGCCAGGGAATTTGTTTCCTGGGTAAAGTGAACTATGTCGATTTCCTGAGGAAATACATAGGCGAAAAAGAAGGAAAAATTGTTGAACTGGAAACCGGCAAAATTCTTGGCAAACACAAAGGCTATTGGTTTCATACCATCGGGCAGCGCAAAGGGCTTAACCTGGGCGGAGGTCCCTGGTTTGTGGTAAAAAAGGATTCGGCCGAAAACACCATTTTTGTTTCCAATGGCTACGATCCCGAATCGCAATACCAGGAAGTCATCAGTTTGGCTGACTTTCATTTTATCAGTGGAAACCCGTGGGAAAACTCCGGCGATTCGCACGAAATCACCTTCAAAATCCGCCATACACCCGATTTTACCAAGGGAACACTGAAAAAGGAAGGGGAGAATTATATACTTCAATCCACGGTTCCGGTTTCGGGAGTGGCAGCAGGGCAGTTTGGCGTGGTGTATGATAAAGATTCGCGTATCTGCTTTGGAAGCGGGGTGATTGATTAGGTGACGAGGGCGACAAGGCGACGGGGTGACAAGGCGACGGGGCGAGGGGCGACTGGGCGACTGGGCGAGGGGCGACGGGGTGAGGGACGACGAAATAGCACATAGCACAATACGCTAAGCACCTGGAACCTGGAACTTTGAACCAGGAACTTTGAACCTGGAACCCGGCACAATGCGCTAAGCGCTAAGCACTAAGCACCAAGCACCAAGCACAATGCACTAAATATTAAAATTTATAATCAACGATCTACATGAAAAAATCAAAAAATCTTCTGTACTTTTTTCTATTTCTTTCATTTACTTTGTTAACTATTTCCTGCAACCGCGGCCCTGTGTACGAAAAATACCTAAAAATGAAAGATTCCACCTGGGATCGTTTTTCGATGAAACTTTACGAAATACCTATTGAAGAGGCTGGCAAAAGCTATGATATAACACTCTCGGTGCGCAGCCTGGCACAATTTCAGTACGACGATCTGCCTGTTTACGTGATACTTACCACACCATCGGGCGAGGAACGTATGCGCGAAGTAACCATACCTGTCAAGGCCAACGGCACAATGATAGGCGTTCCAAAAGAAAAAGTGTATGAATCCAGTGTTATTTTGTGGAAGAATATCAATATTGCCGATAAAGGCAAATGCAAAATCAGCATTGAGAATATGATTCCCAAAATTCAAACAGAAGGAATTGATGCGTTAGGGATTGTGGTAACGAAAGCGAAATAACTGTATTTCAGTAATTTATTTATTCTTTAAGTAACTTTGAAGTCAGTTTCTGGTAATTGATTTCTCCCATGTTGTGTTGGGCTTTTTGTGTATATTTATAATTCAACTACAGATTTACACATTTTTATCGCTAAAAATAAGTTTGTATAAAAATATTGTACTCTATAGCAGCATAGCGAAAATTGATGTGAAATGAACAATTTGAAGGAAAATTCAATGAAAGCAGTGGAATTCTAACAGAAATAATCCAAACAGGAGGAATAGTTGCATTAGGGATTGTGGCAACCAAAGCGAAATAGGTTTGTAATTTGAGTTTCTCATTCAGGGATGATTTTAATAGTGCCACCTCACTCCTTCACCCATTTCCCGCTTTCGACTACTTTGTTTTTATAAACAATCTGCCAGGGATAAGTACCTATAGATAAACCCAATGTATTTACACGAATTGTGTACCAATCATTTTTTCGGCAAGCACAGACCGGCCTTGCATAGCGTATAAGGTAAATTGTACGCCGGTTAATTGTGATCGCCTGCAGGACAAAATAATCGGTGCCGGAAGGCATAAAATTATAGGTTTTATTCAACATGTTAACAACCCATTACCGAACCAGCATCACCACTCCCCTCTGCTGTTTTTGCTCAGAACCAGAAACGTCATCTGAATAAAATACCAGATATACATATAATCCTCCGGGTGCTTTTTGGTTATTAAATGTGCCGTCCCATTCAGGAAATGGATTAGTGCTTTCATATATTTCTTGTCCCCAGCGGTTATAAATTATCATACGGTTCACCGTTGTGTTTACAACCACGGCTCTGAATACACTATTTTTACCATCATTATCCGGGGTAAAAGCATTGGGAAAGAAAATCTTCGGGGGACATTCGTCCACAAAAATACTGTCGCTTACAGTACCACACCTGAACTGGCTTTGCAATGTGTACATTCCTCTTTCGGTAACTATGATCTGCCGGGTAGTATCACCTGTATTCCACGCATAATTAGGCAAAGTTGTATTGGCGGTTAATTCCACAGGTGTATCCGTTCCGAACCGGCACAGGGTTGTATCATTTCCAAGCGAAATTATCCCGGTTGGCACCGTGTCAACCATAACCCGGATAGTATCGGTTTGTTGCCCACATCGGTCAGTTGTTTGCAATGCATAGATTCCTGCAGATGTAACAGTTAAACTTTGAGTAGTATCGCCTGTACTCCACAAGTAATGATCAAAGCCCGCCTTGGCCTCTAATGAAACACTTTCACCTTTACAGATGATTTTATCTGCATCAAGGTTAAGCAATGGGGTATCAAAAGAAATAATTTTTTCATCATATAACTCCCCACACCCATTCATGATGCATTTAACCCAATACTTTCCCTGGTCGGTGGCCTCTGTTAAGCGAGTTGTTGCCCCATTGCTCCACTGGTAAGCATCATACCCCTGTGGTGCCGTTAAGTGAATGGGTAAGACACTGCGGCATATTGCAGTATCAGCACCCAAATCAGGTGCTTTAAGCCCCATACCGGCTTTCGATACGTTTACATCATCGATATAATACGCCACATCCAATGTCGGTATGTTAGGCAGTTTAATGGTATTTTTGCGCGAGGTAAAATTACCAATAGTAATATATTGCTCACCTCCTTTTGCTTTGTAAAGCCCGCTTACCAGTGTCCAGTTGAGTGTATCGGAAATGATATGATCCGATTTAATTTGAGCAGGAAGAAAAAGTGTGGAAGTTGACCCTATTGGCAGAGTAGAATATACCAAAGTATCGCTCAAGTATGCATCTATATTCTGTATTGCACCATACTTAATGCCAATTAAACTTGCGTAAAAATATACACAATATATACTATCTCGGGTTAACGGCTGCAACAAGTGGTTTTCAATGTAATTACGCCAGTCAAATGTTATATCATCAAAATATACACGAATTCCAGCGTAAGCTTTCCCTGTTTTGGCATACTGAAAGCCTGATATATTTAGTGGGACCCCAAGGCCATAGCCGTATCCTGCACATGCATTGAAATAAATTGCGCCACCAATATCTGTCCAGTCTTTAACATTTTGTTCGAATGAGGCTGAGCCTCCCGGACATTTATAATACTCCTCGAAGGAGGGGTTTCGAACCAGGTTTTGAGCCACAGCCGTATTACCCAATACAAAAGCCAAAAAGCCAAGAAGGATTGTTTTGCCCATAGTGAAACATAATAATCCAGATACTGCACTATGCAATGCAGTATCCGGATTATGATTTTAATTATTGTTTAATAATCAATCCTTTTGCATTGGTACTGTTCGAAATAAGGCGATACGTGTATGTGCCTGGTGCCAGCCTACTTATATTGAATGCCCTTGATTGTTTTCCTCCGGCCAGCATTTCATTATCGAGTAATGTGATGACTTTACGCCCATATATATCCAATATTTCAAGTGTACATTTATAAAATATCCAATGAAAGTTGGTCATTATTTGAATAACGATTCTATTTTAAAAGTATTGTAAACCGGATTTTATGGCTGGGTTAAAACTTCTTTAATTCAATATCATATCAGCAATAAATCAAATTTAAACAATGAAAAACCGACTTCAGGATAAACGTATTTGTAATGCATTAAAATGCAAAAGGGGGAATGTTTTCAAAGAGCAATTAAGATTTGCGCATAAGGAATAAGATGTAACGAATATTGCAGGCTTTATATTGCAAATCCTTGTTGCCCGGTTAAAATATACAATTAAGGCATTGCAATATGGAAGTCCGAAGACGGAAAAACACTAAAAAAGGATCACAATTTCACAGTATATTCCCGGCATTCGCCCCTCACCATGTTTATGCTGAGCGAAGCCGAAGCACCCTTCACCCCTTCAGAATCTCAAAAAACAATTTTAAAAAGTCTCTAATACTTTCAGGAATAGAAAAAAAAGTACCTGCTTTCAAAAAATTCATTAGCCGCCAGTTTATCCTTGCCTAACTGGAGTTGGAGTTCGCTTAAACTATTAAATTTCCTTTCGCTGCGGATGCGCTCTAAAAACGACAGTGTAATTTGCCGGTTATAAATATCCTGGTCGAAATCGAAAATATTTACTTCTATCGTAAGGTGGTCGGCATCAATGGTCGGCCTGTAACCAATATTACTCATTCCATTGTAAACCAAGTCGTTAAACCGGACCTGCGAAGCATAAACGCCCTGGCAGGGAATTAATTTGTACGTGCTGTCTGGTTTCAGGTTAGCGGTCGGATAACCAATATTCCGCCCGATTTTATTGCCGGTTACCACTTCGCCCGTTAAACTGTAATGGTATCCTAACATGGAGGCGGCCACGGCAACCGCTCCATCAAGCAACCAGCGTCGCACCGATGAGGAACTTATAGTGATGTGACCTTCAGAAACCATGGGTAATTCGTCCACCGTAAAATTATATTGCTTACCCATTTCGCTGAGCAATTCGAAACCGCCCTGCCTGTTCTGACCGAAAAAATGATCGTAACCGGTAATCACATGGCTAACCTGCAATGTGTCAACAAGTATTTTTTTAATAAAATCGTGTGGCGTGATTTTCGAAAATTCACGGTCGAAAGGAATAACTACCACCACATCAACTCCGGCTAATTCGAAGCGCTGAAGCTTTTCGTCGAGTGTTTGCAACAGCCTCACTTCGGCGTGGTGAGGCAGTACCAGTCGCGGATGCGGCTCAAAAGTAATGATCACCGATTCGCAATTTCTCTCCCTTGCTAAAGCCGAAAGTCTTTTGATTATTTCCAGGTGCCCTTTATGTACCCCGTCAAAAACCCCGACTGTTGCTACCGGATGGCATGGAGAAGTGAATTCGGATAGCTGATGGTAGATTCGCATTTATCGGGATTGGGATTTAGAGTGAAGTTAGAGGGGGTTGAGGAATAGGCAGACAAGGCGACAGGGAGATGGGCGAGAGGGAGAGTGGAAACGAATAAAGAGTGTTGGATTTGATTATTTATTTTAACAAAAATAAGACACTTGTAAAATTTACCAAATCTTTACTCCGAAAGCGTAAAGGTCGGAAGACGGAAGAATTCACAATTGAAGATCACAAACCATAGTATATTTCCGACATTCGCCCCTCTCCTTGTCGCCCTTCGCCCCTTCAGAATCTTTTATAAACAATTTTAAACAGTCTCCCAAAGAGTGTATTATTTTTCAGACGTTTACAAACTCATTATCCACCAGGTAAGCAGCAATCTGAACAGCGTTTGTAGCAGCTCCTTTGCGGAGGTTGTCGGCCACAATCCATAAGTTGATGCTGTTGGGCTGTGATTCGTCGCGGCGAATGCGACCCACGAAAACTTCATCGCGGCCTTCGGCATATTTAGGCATTGGGTAGATGGATTTTTCAGGATCGTCCTGTACCACCACCCCTTTGGTAAGCGACAGGAGTTTGGTTATCCATTCCATTTCGAATTCTTTTTCGAATTCCACATTAACCGATTCCGAATGCCCCCCGGTAACGGGTACACGAACCACCGTTGCAGTAACCCGTATTGAGTTATCGCCCAATATTTTACGGGTTTCGTTCAGCAGTTTCGTTTCCTCGGTGGTATAGCCGTTGCTTTCGAAAGTGCCGCCGTGCGGGAACAGGTTCATATCGATAGGATGCGGATAAACCATATTTGTACGCGTACCGGCGCGTTCGTTCATCATTGCTCCACGGCCTTTTGCCCGGTTCCGGACACGGACTGATAGGTTGAAACAACCAGCCGTTTTATCTTCAAATGCTGATGCAGCAGCGATAAAGCAAGTACCATCTGAATGGTGCTGCAATTGGGGTTTGCGATGATACGGGTTTTATGGGTAAGCAGCGAAGCGTTTATTTCGGGAACAACGAGGGGAATTTCATCATCCATGCGCCAGGCCGAACTGTTATCGATGACAAAAGTGCCGGCCTCGGCAAAAAGAGGGGCGTACGTGCGCGAAACAGATGCCCCGGCCGAAAATATGGCAATTTCGGGTTTCATGGCGATTGCATCGGTGATACTCACAATTTTGCGGGGCATGTTGTTGAAAAGCAAATCTTTACCTACTGATTTTTCGGAAGCCACCGGGATGATCTCGGTAATTTTATCGAATGAAATGTACCGCGCTTCTTCCAGAACTTTAAGCATAATGCTGCCAACTAATCCGGTGGCACCTACAAGTGCAATTTTCATATTTATCTATTGATTATTATGTACTTAACAAAATATGTACTGATTTTAAAAGAGCACGCGAATCTGTTTTTTGCATCATCGGGGCTATTTTATAACTTTACAAAAATTTTTTTGAACGGTGCAAAAATACTACATTTACCATCGTCGGAAATCAATCCTTTGCATTATGCATAAAATTCTGCTTTTTCTGGGAGCTGTTTTTATTCCTTTTGTAACAATGGCTCAGTTTACCGAAAATTTTTCGGATGGCGATTTCACCTCCAACCCAACCTGGACTGGCGATGTAGCCTTATTTAAAGTTAATACCGCTTTTCAGTTGCAACTGAATGCCTCGGGAGACGCCACGGCCACACTAGCCGTGCCTATAACCTCTTCGGCCGAAATGGAATGGAGTTGCTGGGCTAAACTGCCTTTTGCCCCTTCCGACAACAATATGGCACGGGTTTACCTTTCGTCCGATCAGCAGGATTTAAAAAGTCCGCTCATTGGGTATTATATAAAATTGGGTGAAAGTGGCTCAAGTGATGCCATCGAACTGGTGCGGCAGTCAGGAAACACGCATACCGTGGTGTGCCGCGGCACCGAGGCTTTTATCGCCGCATCCTTTGCCATAAAAGTGAAAGTGGTTCGTACAAACGGGGGAAACTGGAAAGTATATGCCGATGCAAGCGGAGGAAATAATTACCAGCTTCAGGCAAGCGGTATTGATAATACGTTTGTAAATGGCAGCTATTCAGGCGTTTATTGCAAATTTACCAGCAGCAACAGCACAAAATTCTATTTCGACGATTTTTACGCCGGCCCGATTCTGGTTGACAATACACCTCCGGCTGCACTTTCGGCGGTATTGGAATCGGGTAATACAATATCCGTAAAATTCAGTGAAGCTGTTGAAACTGGCAGTGCCACTACCCTCAATAATTATTCGGTTACACCCGGCGGAATGATCCCGGGATCGGCTGCCCAGGATATTATTGATCCTTCTGTTGTACATCTTACCTTTTCACAGGCCTTTACACCCGATCTATCCTATACCTTGTCGGTAGCGAATGTAAAGGATCTCGCCGGAAATGTGATGGCAACAACCCAATTCCCTTTTGCCTGGCATCGGGCAAAAACGTTCGATGTACTTATAAATGAAATTATGGCCGACCCCACGCCAACCGTAAGTTTGCCTGATGCTGAATATATTGAACTCTATAATCGCAGTGCTTTTCCGGTGGAGTTAAAAAACTGGGAATTGCTGCTCGGAAGCAGCCTGAAACTCTTGCCACAGTATACTATCCCAGCCGGCGGGTATGTAATTTTATGCGATGATGGTTCAAAACCTTTGCTCGAACCATTTGGCCCCGTGATCGATTTCAGCAGTTTTGCCGTTACCAATGCAGGAAGTACCATAACCTTGAAGGATTATGCCGGCAATGTAATTCATTCCGTTAACTATTCCGATGCCTGGTACCAGGATAGTTATAAAAAAGACGGTGGCTGGTCGCTCGAAATGATTGATCCGTTAAATCCCTGTGGCGAAGCTGCCAACTGGAAGGTTTGTAACAACAACACCGGCGGCACTCCGGGCAAAATAAATTCGGTAAATGCACCCAATCCCGACCATGTACCTCCCGCAATCAGCCGTGTGGGGGTGAACGATGCCCTGCATATAACGGTTTGGTTCTCCGAATCCTGCGACAGCATAGAAATTGCTAAAAAAGCGAATTATACCATCGATAATGGAATAGGAAATCCTGTCAGTGTTTTGGTGCAAAGCCCTGATTACCGGGTTGCTTATCTCACATTGCCTTCGCCGCTTGCCGTAAGCACCATTTATACGCTCACGGGCACAGGCAACATTACCGATTGTGCAGGAAACCCGGTTTTATCCGGAACTTCTTACCGTTTTGCGATTCCGGTTGATGCTGCGGCCAACGATATTGTGATCAACGAGTTGCTTTTTGATCCGGTAACGGCTTGTGTTGATTTCGTTGAAATATATAACCGTTCCACCAAGGTAATTGATCTGAAAAGTTTGATATTAGCCAATTACGACACTATAGGACAGGTAATTACAAAGTCATGCGAAATAAGTGCACAACCATTTCTGATCCTTCCGGGTGATTATTTTGCGCTCTCGACGGACAGTTCGGCGGTGAGGAAATTTTATAAAACTACCAATCCCGCAGGATTTATCAATATGCAAACTTTTCCGACCATGAACAACGAAGACGGTGTGATTGCTTTAGCTAGCAAAGGTGGTATGTTACTCGATTTGGTAACCTATACTGCCGCAATGCAATATCCCTTACTCACCAGTGTTGACGGTGTTTCACTCGAAAGGATAAGTCCTGAAAGGCTTTCTAATGATGTGACAAACTGGCATTCAGCTTCCGAAGCAGTAGGCTATGGAACGCCGGGGTATAAAAACTCGCAATTTGGAGCAACAATAACTGATAACAATGAAATTGTGCTTTCGCCTGGTATTTTCTCGCCCGATAATGACGGGTATAATGATGTTCTGAACATTGCATACACTTTCGGGGCATCCGGAAACAATGCTACAATCACCATTTACGATGCCAGCGGCCGGCTGGTGCGCAACCTCGTAAACCAGGAATTATGCGGAACTACAGGCGTATTTTCGTGGGATGGCATTACCAACGACAAGCTGAAAGCCTCCATTGGCAGGTATATTATTTTTGTAGAGATCTTCGACTTGCAGGGAAATGTAAAACGTTATAAGAAGTCGACCATTTTGGGAGGGAAGTTATAAGTATAAATGGTTTTTGAATAAACGTTATTCCGGAAAATCTTCTGTCGGAATATTGATTCAAATAAGGTGCTATGTTTTGCAATCATCATATTATCAATAATATGCCTTGTATTTCACGTACGTTTAATACTACCGTCAATATGAGTTTATGTACTTTACTCCAAACAAAAAATGAAGTAAAGTGTTAATACAGGTAAATATTTCAAATTATCACAATGAACATTTTATCCCGGCTATTCAGTTTCATACTGGTATTGCCTTTGTTTGTCCTATCTGCATGTGGGCAGGCGCAAAACTCGAACACCCAAAACCTAACAAATAATCTGACTGATAAACCCATGAACCCCTATTATTCGAAGACCGACACCGTCAAATTAGTTTTACCGGATGCCGAATGGAAAAAGATATTACCCGGGGATGTTTACGAAGTGTCGCGCCATGCGGATACCGAGCGCGCCTTTACCGGGAAATACTGGAACACGGATGAAAAAGGAACCTATTACTGCGCCGCTTGTGGCAATATGCTTTTCCGTTCGGATGCCAAGTTTTCTAGCAGTTGCGGTTGGCCGAGTTTTTTCGAGCAGGCAAACAAATCCAGCGTTGTTTATAAAGAGGACAATAAATATGGAATGAAACGAATTGAAGCTCTCTGTGGCAGATGCAACGGGCATTTAGGTCATTTGTTCGATGATGGACCGGAGCCCACCGGGAAAAGATATTGCATGAATTCCATTGTTCTTGATTTTGTTCCTGATAAAAAATAAAAAATTATTTTGCCGTTGGCCAGCAAAATGATCTGTCGGAAGTATCCGCAATTCTGTATCAGATTCTATTATTTATTTCATTCGCCCGCGCCATGTCACCCCTCGCCATGTCACTCCTCGCCCCTCGCCCCTCAATTAAATGCTGTAAATTAATTGACTATTAACTCTTTGTGACATTAACCTCTGGTTTACGGCTAATAATCTGGTCGAACATTGAAACCAGGAGCAAGGCAATCGAAACGGGGACAAAATAAGCATATTTGCCAAGGGCTCCGATTTTGCCAAACAATTGGCCGATAGTTACAACAGCTTCGGAAACCAGGTTACCGGCCATTTGTGCAGCCGATGTTGCGAGAGCCGGAGCATCAAAATCAAAAACTGTCCATGCAGGAAAGATGAGCATGAGTATAGCCACACCGGCAGCCACGGCCAAGATGCCGTACTGGTAGGTGATCATCCATTTCTTAACCGGCTCTGGTTGAACCAGCAGGCGATCCATGATTCGGGAGGTGAATCCTTCCGAAGGCTTGTCGAGCCGGGTGCGGCTCACAATGCGGCGAATCGCTTCATCGTGGTTATTCGTGTCTGTCGTCATGGTTCAATAGGTATTTCGAGGTTCAAAAGTACAGTTTTTTAAACTACAGTTTCGTATTTCATTTTCATCTGCAATTCGTCGTGGAGTTTTTTGCGGATGCGGAACAATTTTACTTTTACATTCGACACGCTCAACCCGGTGATCTGGCTGATATCGTCGATGGTATTTTCTTTCAGATAAAAAAGTGTTACAATGGCACTTTCTTCGGCAGGCAGGTTGTTGATGGCTTCGTTTACCAGTTTCGACTGAAGTTCGGCATCAAGTGAATCAAGATTTTCGAATATTTCGTCTTCTGTCGTATCACTCACTACGCGTTCATCGAGTTGGGTAAAATCCTGTTTTTTACGCCTGGTATGCGAAATAGCTGCATTATATACTATCCTGTACAGCCAGGTACTGAATTTCGACTCCCCTTTAAACGACCTCAACGACTGGTATGCCTTGATGAATGCATCCTGGGCAATCTCCTCGGCGTCTTCGCGGTTACGCACAATTTTATTGGCAATGGTGAACGCCATATCGCTGTGCTTTTCAACCAGAACGGCGAATGCAGCGGTATTTCCCGCAAGCACTCTCTGCACGTGAAAAATGTCGTCCTGTTCTTTCATGTGGTAGTATGACGCAGGTTGGGGGTTAAGGTTACATTTGAGGGCTTCTGGTGGCTGGTTTCAGGTCTGATAGGATTTACGATTTACGATTTCAGATTAACCTTTTTCTATTTTCCATTTCTCAAAATTACAAAAAAAATCTCCATTTTGTAACCTGTTTAAGATTGTAACGTCATATTGGGCAGACAACAAAATTAGTAACCATTAAAACTCTCGTAGGTATGAATAACGCTGAATTTTTAATCCCGATCTCGTTTTTTGCCATGATATTAGGCATTGTATATATGTCGTACCGCAAAAAGGAACGCATGGCACTGATACAAAGTGGCCGCGATGCCTCAATACTTAAGGAAGATGGCCGTTGCTATTCATCCTTAAAATGGGGCCTTTTACTTTTTGGTGTTGGGCTTGGTTTGCTGATAGCCGAGTTTATGGCAAAGTACCAGGTGATGTCGCCCGAAGCTGCTTACTTCTCAATGGCTTCTATTTTTGGTGGCATGGCGCTGATAATTGATTTTTTCATCGAGAAATTCCGCAAAGAAAAGGATGCCGCATCAACTAAAAGCGAATAGACTCCTGTGATATTCTGATCGTTAAGGTCTTTGTCAGCGAATGGTAACTTTCTCACTGCAAAACTCCTTGCCTGAATTGATTTGTATCAAATAAATACCGGCAGGAAGATGCCCGAGGCTTATGGATTGAGAAAGCAAGGCTGACAACGGTTTTGTTTCGACCAATTGTCCTGTGGCATTGTAAACGCGGAGCATCCCTTTTTGTGAGGTTATTTGTTTAATAGTTAAAGTTTTACCGGCCACATAAACCTGAATTCCTTTTTTTGTTACTTCTTCCGGTATTCCATTTGTTGATTTAAAGTGCAATACGAACCTGTTTATATCGTCGCCCGGTAAAGCCGGAAACAAATAGGCAGGTTCTTTTTGCAGTTCCTGTTTTTTGCCGGTTTTCAAATCTTCGAGGGTAATAATTTCGGACACAGGAAAACTGTTGGATGTAAGTGTAATTGTGTAATTATTTACCAAAGAGGGCATTAAACCCAGTACAATTTTTTCCGTGTTTTCGGCAATCTGGTCGATACAGAAATTCTTTCCTGATTTTACAGTAAACAGGTTGGCGGCATCGCTTTTCATGCTCATTAGTTTTTCGGCACCCGTAGTCCCGTCAAAAACAGCAGACCTGTGAATAAGAATCTCATCTTTAAGACTGTTCTTCGCATTTGTTAACTCTAATCTCAGTTGATTGGGTATTTCCTGGCCATTTTTTAACCAGGCCTGGTTGCTATGCAAGCGCATTTCATTTGTAAAATCAACATCTTTAGTTGCTGATGCTTGTACAAAAAATCCTTGCATGGGTGCAATATTTTTTGTTGCTCCCTTAATACCGCCACTTCCAACAACATAACTTGCATAACTGCCATCGGAAAGGGCAGTCCAATAAGCAGCATCAGCAAGTTTCGATCCTGTAACGGTATTAAATTTATCAAAATCGAGGGACGAAGGATATGGATTTCCGATCAGGTTCCATGGGTTTGCATCATTAAAAATGGGTTTAGATATTGCGCCACTATGAAGTTCGCCGCTAAAGGTTTTAGTAATTCCATTCCCACCAGGATTTATGTATCCGGGACTGTATGCTACCAGGTAACCGCTGCCTGTTTTGAACTCAGGTGTTTTAGTATTTAAAGGATCGAAATCAAAATTCAGCCCGGAACTACTATTCCGAAGATTGACCCATGGCAGCCCGGTGCTCAGGTTTTCGGCGGGATCCCACCGGTAAAAATCAAAAGTATTATTCATTTCCAATGGTGCAAAAGCAGGCTGTATCACCTGTGATACAACTGGAGATGAAATGAAATGCCACCCGTTATCGTTGGCAATAGTGCGCTCAACTTTTGCAGTACCCGAAACGGATCCGTTTGTAATCAAAGACGCTCCCGGGGCAATAGTAAAATCGCCTGAACTGACCCTGAAATTGTTAAATGTAACCGCATTATTCAAAGTAACTCCGGCCGGATTAGCACTGTTGACCGTTGAATTTGCATTACAATCGATGCTTCCCTGCCCCGAAATGAGTTGTGCTGCTGAGCCGTTTAAATAAACTGTGTCCGGCGAAGACGGGTTAAAATTCAGCGATTGGCCGGAAGCGACTGAAACATTTCCCTTCAGGTTTATGTTTCCGCTAAGGTTAAAGCCACAGTTTCCTGATGTAATGGTCAAATCCTGGACGGTTAAAGTGCCCGAACCACTCATGGAGTTAAGATCCGTAGATGGCGAATTAATTTCAAGATTGCCATAGATTCTGCCCGAAAGATCGGGTGCACCCGACGCAGCAGTAAATTTATACGAACTACCAGTATTAAAAACCACTACACTTTCAGGAGCTGTTTTGCCAAAAGGATTATTTACCCCGTTATGAATATAGTTTGAACCATCAGCAAAAAGTACTGAATTTGAAGTCGCAGTACCAAAGGGATTGCCAGTGAAGGTATTCCCAGCCGTGAAAGTGGCTCCATTATTAAACGCGATTCCGTTTTCACTGCTTGCCGTTAATCGGTGCGCCCCATTTTGAAAAACGATACTCCCGCTTATGCTGGCTACATTTCCGATAGGCAGGTTAATTAGAATCGGATTGGCAGCATTAACATTTAATGTTGAACCGGAAGCAATTTCGAGTTGTGGCGCATCGGAACCTGTTGTACCAATATTTATAGTACGCGAAGTAGGCGCGGTAGCCAGGTTTACGCTTGCATTGTTAATTAATCGCAGCCGGCCGATGTTTTCAGATGAAGTAAAATCAGGTGTTATAGCTGGGCTTGCCTGTGAGTTTCCATCAAATACCAGGATATCATTTGCCGCCGGATCCGTGCGCGAAGGCGACCAGCTGGAAGCGGCATTCCAGTTGCCTGAAGCTGCATTCCAGGTATATTGTTTTGCAGTTAAGTTGTACGTTACCGGCACACAGTTGTATCCTGAGACGACCAATTGCACATTGTTGATATTTCCAACTGCAGGACTCAGTGCAACTGTAGCCTCTCCGGAGGCGTTGGTGCTGGCTTTTCCAAGCATTATACCATTTTCCAGTACAACGCAGTTTAAACCTTCTGCAGACATATTTTCGGAGGTAACAGTAACAACCATCGAAGTTGTTCCGGAAACAACACCTGAATAAACGGTTTTAATTGTCATCGGATTGTCGGTAAATACGGCCATAGCCGGATCGCCAAGCACGGTACAATCGTAGAAACACCAGCGTAATGCGCCGGGCTCCCATTGTCCGGGAGCGGTGACCCAGGGTGCAGATGCAGTCTTCGATTGGGTGTGAGCACTTCCAATCCGGTTTATCTTATCGTGAAAAAGGGCATCCATAAATTCACGATGAATATGAGCCGAAGGTCCTTCGGAAGTTCCTTCGTTGAACCAACCGTAACGTGAATTACCAATAAATGCGGCAGCAAAATTGTCGATGGTAACCATTTTCTCTCCGATGCAATCAGTGGAATTATTATCAAAAGCACCACAATCACAACCATGGGTATAAACGATGGTATAATTATGTGATAAACCATTTAATCCATAAAAATTTAAATTGGTAATATCCGAGTTCGAGAGTTTCATTACAAAGGTTTCGTTAGCATGCCCCACATGATTAAGCATAGGGCGCCCCATGTTCAGGTGATTCATTAGGTCCTGTTTCGACCAGGTTGCTGTTTCATCATACATTTTATCAACAGGATAAGATGTTGGGATACCAGTGGTAGTATATCCATGGTCGTTGTGTTGCCCAATAAGGAGTTCCATATAATAGCTTCCCCAAGTTAGGTAAGGTGCACCATAGAGCCATTCCCCAGCAAGAATAATATTCCTAAACTCCCCATCAACTGGTTTAAATTGGTAACTATAGCTTTTGTGTAACATGGAGTTTAATTCGGCAAGGTTGCTGAACGGAAGGCGCCCGACTGATATTTCCGGCAATAGATCAGCTTCTTCCGGATTAAAGGGTGCCAGTGTATCAGCAGGTTCACCCCATTTTGAATCTCCATCTGCATTCCAGTTGCCATCAAGAGCAGAAAAGTAAATATCGGAAGGAATACTATTATCCGAATACCCTCCCCCCGATTTCACATAGCCATAAAAACCACGGTAAGGAATCAGTTCCGCATCGCCAGCCAGCAATACATGCTGAATGCCATGGGCCTGGTATTCCTGAATAATGTAATTCCTCATTTTTTCAGGGATGTCTACACCGGTTATAGTTGAGGTAATGGTCTCCAGGGTCACAAGTTGCGAGCGCAAGCCCTGTTTCAGATAAGCGGCACGATAACCTTCAAAAGCTCCCGAATATGCTGAGGTACAAATAATCAGCAGTTCATAATAGTCGGTAGTTGGTTTTCGGGAAGCAGTGTAAAAAGAATCCATTTCGCTGTTGTCGGCAAACCGGACAGCCTGCTCGTTACCGGAAGATATATTCGATAGGGCTTTTTGCGCATCTTCATTTGGTTCACTAAGGACCGTTACTTTAGCGGTTTTATAATACGAAACCAAGCCTGAGACCGGATTGTATCTGACTGGTGTAAAAGTTGACAGGGCAAAAGCTCTCCCGTTTAAAAAAGAAGTGATCAGATGTCCTTTGGGATCAGCAGGATAGCTGGCATTACGACTGTATAATGCTTCATCTTTGATAAAAGATCTTTTAATACCATCCGAAACGGGTTGAACCTCCTGCTGTGGATAAATATTAAATTTGCCGGGAAGCAAGGTTTCGTCACTAAAAGTGATTTCAATGCTTTGGGCCGATTCGCCAGGAGGAAGCATGAGTTTTATCTGCTGATAAGGAATAGCCGGTTGGCCCGGAAGAGCCGTAAGCATGGTGTTTTCGAATTTCACTGTCTGAAATTCACCGGATTTTGTAAAGCTTGGCGGGTTAAAGTGATAAATAAACTCTACCTTTCCGGAAAAGGCCAAAAACGAAAAGGAGAACAGGAATGCAAAAAGGAGGGCTGGAGCTTTCATGATACAAAGTCAGTTTAAATTTTTACGTTTAACAAAGTTAACCTAAAAGGATGATTTTACAAAATCAAATTAGCTTACGAACTCACAATCAGTTGATTGTTATTCGAAAAGCCAGACCCCTTTATTAAGATATGCATTGGAATCCAGTTGTTCGATCATGAACGATGCAACGTTGGCTCTCGAAATTTTAGGGCTGCCTTTCAGCGAAATCTTTTCGCTTCCATGTTTCAGATTTCCTGTCCTCTGACCATCCGTAAGCCCGCCGGGGCGAACAAGCGTCCACTGCAATTTACTTTTCTTTATGCGTTGTTCGTTGGCACTATGATCGGCCAGAGGCACCCGCAGCATCACATCAGCTATCAAAAAGCGGATAAACGATCCCATGAGATAGCGGCTGTTGCCGGCACCAATGCTCGACAAGTAGATAAATCTTTTAGAGCCCGATTGTTCCATAATGCTAACAATGTTGTTAATTCCGGCAATAATATCGGGTGCATGTTTGGTTAATGAACCACCTCCAAGTGTCGAAAAAACGGCATCGGCTTCCTGCAAAGCTTCTTCAATTTTACTGGTATTATCAAGGTTTCCGATTACTATTCGCAGGTTTGGATGATTTTGTGCCAAAGCACCCTCACGGCGCAGGTAGGCCGTAACCTGGTGTCCTTTGGCCAGGGCTTGTTCCGTGAGAAGGGTGCCGGTTTTTCCGCTGGCTCCGAAAATAACAATTTTCATAGATGGGGATATAATAATGTTGTTCAAAAAAATCTGATTTGTCCAAAGTTTTCTCCTGCATAGCCAGGAAAATGAGATCGTAATAAAGAACAGAAAAGTTGAAAAAAAGTTTATTCTTGCAAAGCTGAAAAAAGTTTTTTATTGCACTATCATCATTGGGGTTTCGTCATCTAAAGCAACTGCAAACGGCAATTCCCGGTAGCTGAAATGTTCGCCTGGGAAAGCGATTGAATAAGGCTTTGTAACTTAATAGACAACAAGTACTTTTGTAACCTTAAACATCTCCATTTTTCCCTTATGAACCAGAATCAGATTGATTTTTACAATTCCCTTTCGCAGGAAGAACAGTATATTTTGAGTATGTCAGCAATGATTACCGACAATATTTCGGTTTATTATTACCCTGCCGATATATTAAGGAAGAACAAAATATCGAATTATAAAATTGAGGCTATCCTGCAAACTGCCCGTGATAAAGGGCTTTTTGTGAGAAATAGTAGCAGGGAATACGATGTTTCTCCTGAATTTTTGATTTATATATTTCCGAAATTTAAAGACTATCCCGAGGCATGGAAGGAAATCGGAGAACGGAATAGCTTTTATTATTACAGGAGTACGAACTTCAGGCAACTGAAGGATTTTTTGCACCGATTGCTTTATGATAAAGAGAACTATCCCAAAACTGAGGAAAGGTTCTTGTCGGGCGGATTTTCGGCACTAAGCCATTCAATGACTAGCTTGCTGGATATCAAAGCCTACTGGGAATGCTTGCCAATGGTAAGTTTTACCATAATCAGCAACCTGATTATTACTAAAATTAACCGTTGTATCGGGGAACTGGAGCCTATGGCCGCATTACACCAGTATATCGAAAATCTGAAAAACGAAGTTGCCTTTCAAAATGGCAGATTGCTGCCATCGGTTAAAATAAATCAGAATTTTTACCTTGGTAATTTTAATGAGGCCCTTGCCGAAAACATGTACGAATCCAGAGCCTATATTATAACGGCCATCAATCAACTGCTTACCAACGATTTAAAACAGGCATTGGTTAATTTTGAAAAGGGTTTAAAAGCACAACGCTCCATTTTCAGAGGTGCACAATTGCCTGTTGATCCAGTTGATGCCTTTTATTACCTGACTGCACTTTTGTGTGCAACTCCCGAAGTATCAGCCCCCATATTTCAAAAAATTTACAACAGCATACTAAAAAAGCTAATTTCGCCAAGCGATGATATTTTTAAATGTGTTCTCCTTTATGCCATCAACGACAAAAAGGAACTTTCAATAAAACAGGAAATACTGAAAAAAAATATTCTTGACGAAAATAACGATTATTATAATCTAATAAAATTCCTTGTTTTATATCTTGTTGAAAGCAAACCCGACAACCTGTTGTTAACCAAAGCCTTGCGCCTCACTAAAAAAGCCTGGAAGAACGGTTATTCCCTCCTGGCTTTTGAATCTGCTTACATTTTAAAACAATGGTATGCCAGTACCGAGACAGATGCTTTGTATGAAACCATATCAGCGCATTTCGATTTTGAACCAGCCATTTCACTCATTTCGAGGCAGGAGGACTGGGAAAAAGCACTTAATGCTTTTCTTTCGGTGGGCGCAGGAAAAAGCACTGCAGCAAATGGTGAACAAGGCAAATACCGGGTCGTATATTATGTGAATTTAGAAAAAAGTATCAGCATTCAGCCTGTATTGCAAACACGTACAGCAAAAAGTTGGACATCAGGTCGTAACATTGCTTTGAAAACCTTTTATGCCGGAAAAACCGAAGGAATGACCGAACAGGATTACCGCATTTGTAAAAATGTAAAAGTTCACGGTGGTTTTTACGGCTCCGACGAATATTATTTACCTGACAGTACTTTAAAAGATCTCATTGGCCATCCTTATGTTTTTTTAAACGGCTCCGACGACCTTCTTGTTGAATTAATTGCTTCAAAACCTGTGCTCCAGGTAGTAAAAACCTCAAAAGGATATACCCTGGCAACCGATATTAAAGATATTTCGCAACAGCTTATTGTTAAGAAAGAAACCAACACCCGATACAAGATATATGATCTGAGCGTTCAGCAGCAAAAACTTATTGAAACAATTCAGTTACAAAAACTTGTGGTTCCCGACCAGGGTAAGGAAAAACTGATGCAGGTTTTGGGTAATTTCAGTTCGTATTTCACGGTTCATTCCGATTTAGCGGTTAGCGAAAGCACAAAGGTTAAAAAAGTGGTTGCCGATTCGCGCATCCGGGTGCAGTTGCTGCCTCTTGGCGAAGGGCTGAAAGCGGAATTATTCGCCAAACCATTCGGAGGTCATCCTCCTTATTGCAAGCCGGGCAAGGGTGGTAAGACTTTAATTGCGAACGAAAAAGGCGAACAATTCCAGGTAACGCGCAATCTTTCTGCCGAAATGGAATCTTCCGATGTGCTTATGGAAAAAATTCAGTCGATCGAAAGTGTTGATATCAGCGATGATCTGATCGCTTTCGGAAACCCGATGGATTCGTTGCACCTGCTGGATATATTACGCGCTCACCAGGATATATGTGTTGTTGAATGGCCTGAAGGTGAACGCTTTAAAATCAGGGGGACAATAAATTTTAACAACCTGAACCTGAAAATAAAATCGCAGACCAACTGGTTTGAATTGCAGGGCGAATTAAAAGTGGATGAAGATACCGTTATCACCCTGCAACAACTACTCGAACTCACGGCTAAAGGTCATAACCGCTTTATCGAACTTAAAAAAGGTGAGTTTCTGGCATTGAGCGACCGATTGAAAAAGCAGTTGGAAGAGTTGCGGACTTTTTCGACTTCGGGAAAAAGCGGGATACAGATCAATAAATTTGCATCGGTGGCCTTAGGCGATTTCTTCGATGAGGTTGAGAATCTGAAATCGGATAAAGCCTGGAAGGAATTTCAGCAACGCCTGGATATGGTTCAAACCACCGACATGCAGATTCCTTCTAATCTGCAAGCCGATCTTCGTCC